>JAEUJR010000628.1 GCA_016793585.1 Archangium sp. | reverse complement strand
CTCGGGCGGCATGGACAAGGCGATCGACCCGAACGATCCACGCGCGCACGCCGGCGTCAGCTGTACGAGCTGCCACAGCGCCGTGCACGCCACCGTCGACGGCAACGGCAGCCTCACGCTGCGATCCGACGAGGCGCTGCCCGAGAAGGTCGAAGAGGCGACGATCGAGAACCACAAGAAGCGCGTGGGCAACGAGGCGCTGCGCACGGTCGAGCTCTGCGCGAGCTGTCATCGTTCGTTCTTGAGCCAGGCCACCGGCAACCAAGCCGCCTTCTTCGGCATGGACGACTTCGGCGCCTGGCAGAAGTCTGCGTACAACCACACCCTCGCCGAGCGGCCTGATCACGTGAAGGCCCAGGACTGTCGTGGCTGCCACATGACGAAGGAGCCCGCGGTGCTGGGCGACGTCGCCGCGAAGAAGGGCCAGATCACCTCGCATCGGTTCCTCGGCTCTCACACGGCGCTCGCGGCCATGCGCAACGACACCGACACCCTGAAGCGGGTGCAGGCGTTCCTCAAGGACTCGGTGACGGTCGAGATCGCCGCGGCGCGCGTGGGCGAGGGCCCGTGGCTGCCCGCTGCGACCCTGGCCGCGCCGAAGGCCGGCGAGACGCTCGAGGTCGACGTCGTGGTGTTCAACGATCGGGTCGGCCACCGGTTCCCTGGCAGCGTCATGGACAACCAGGGCACCGTGCTCGAGGTCGAGCTGCGCACGAAGAGCGGCCGCGTGCTGGCGAACACCAACGCACACCAACTTCGCGCCGAGGTCGTCAGCATCGACGGAGAGCCGATTCACGAGCGCCAGACCCACCAGTTCGTCGCCGCCGTCTGGAACCACACGGTGCCTGCGCGCGACGCCCGCGCGGTGCGGGTCGGCTTCGACGTGCCGGTCGGCGTCGCGCCGAACGATCTGCCGCTCACGGTGCATGCGCAGGTCGTTCACAGGACTCGGCTGGGCGAGCTGCACGCGCTGGCGTGCTCCGACTCGAAGACGCCCAACGGCGCCGCGTTCATCTCGGCTGGCGCGAGGCTGACGGGTCAGGCGTTCGACGCCTGCGCCGAAGCCCCCGCGACGATCATGGGCGCGTCGACCGTCGCGTTGGCTGGCCGTGGCTCGGCGTCGTTCGAGCAGGCCTATCACCGCGGGCTCGCGCTCTCGGTCTCGCTGCAGGAGTACCTCGCCGAGGCCGAGCAGGCGTTTCGCTTCGCGAGCGCGGTGGCGAAGACGAAGGACGAGCAGGGCAGGGCCCTGTGGGGGCTCGCGACGATCGCGGGCAAACGAGGGCAGACTGACGACGCGCTGAAGCTGCTGACGAAAGCGGAGTCGCTGCTGGGCGAGCAGCCCTCGACGTGGAAGACGCGCGGAGACATCTATGCCCAGGTGTGGCGCTGGCCGCTCGCAGCCGAGTCATACCGGCGGGCCTCACAGCTCGCGCCGAACGACGTCACGGTGTGGCAGATGCTGGCCATGTCGGAGGCGAGCTCGGGCCGGTACCCCGAAGCGCTCGAGGCAGCCCAGGCCGGCATCAAGCTCTTCCCCCGCGACGCAGACTGTCTGCGGGTGCAGGCGCTCGCGCTCGCACAGCTGGGAGCTCCCGAGGCGATTCGCGAGAAGTCGCTCGCCGTCGCCCTCGAGTGGCGAACGCCCGACGAAGGCCCCTCTTCGAAGGGCAAGTGCAGCAAACGCATCGTGGGCTGCGCCGAGCGCCGCAACCCGGTGCCGCGCTACCAGGCCGTGCCCACGGGCCCGCTCGCCGAACTTCCCTGAGCGGGCCGATCGGGTCGGCCAGTGGCCTTGACCCTCGCGAAGCCGGGCGACATACACGCCAGCGCAGTCGTCCTCTTTCGCGGAGATGAACATGGCTCGTGACGTGGTGATCGTTGGCGCAGCGCGTACCCCGATTGGTGCCTTTCAGGGCGCGCTCTCGTCACTGAGGGCGCCCGAGCTGGGCGCGGTCGCGATCAAGGCGGCGCTCGAGCGCGCTGGCGTGAAGGCCGAGCTCGTCGAGCAGATCTTCATGGGCCACGTGCTGCAGGCTGGTGTCGGTCAGGCGCCGGCGCGTCAGGCGGCGCGGTTCGCAGGCCTGCCCGACGGCACGCCGGCCGTCACTGTTCACAAGGTGTGCGGCTCGGGCCTGCAGGCCGTCGTCAACGCGTACCAGGTGATCGCGCTCGGCGAGGCCGACGTCGTCGTCGCCGGCGGCATGGAGTCGATGTCGAACGCTCCGTACCTCTCGCACACGATGCGCAACGGCGCCCGCATGGGCCACGTCGAGTTCAAGGACTCGATGGTCGCCGACGGCCTCACCGACGCGTACGACAACGTGCACATGGGCATCTGCGCCGAGGCCTGCGCGACCAACATGAAGATCTCGCGCGCCGCCCAGGACGAGTTCGCGACCGAGTCGACGAACCGCGCGATTCGTTCGCAGAAGGAGGGGCTCTTCAAGGCCGAGATCGTGGGCGTGTCGGTGCCGCAGAAGAAGGGCGACCCGATCGTGGTGCTCGAAGACGAGGGCCCGAAGAACGCGAAGCCCGACAAGATCCCCACGCTCAAGCCCGTCTTCAAGAAGGACGGCACCGTGACGGCGGCGAACGCCTCGTCGATCAACGACGGCGCGGCGGCGCTCGTGCTGATGAGCGCTGACAAGGCGAAGGCGCTGGGCCTTCCCGTGCTCGCGAAGATCGCGGGGCACGCCGCGGCGGCCCGCAAGCCCGCCGAGTTCACCATCGCCCCCACTGACGCCATCAACAAGCTCATGCAGCGCACGGGCAAGACGGTGAACGACGTCGACACCTGGGAGATCAACGAGGCCTTCGCGGTCGTCTCGCTCGCCAACAACCAGCTGCTCAAGCTCGACCCAGCGAAGGTGAACGTTCGTGGTGGCGCGGTGGCCCTCGGCCACCCCATCGGCGCCTCAGGCGCGCGGGTGCTCGTCACGCTGCTGCACACGATGAAGGATCACAACCACAAGCGCGGCGTCGCTTCGCTCTGCATCGGCGGCGGCGAAGGCATCGCGCTGATGGTCGAGCGCTGAGCTCGGCTTCGTGAAGTGCCCGGGGCCGTCTCCGTTCGTTCGGAGGCGGCCTCAGCGCTTCGTGGGCCCGACGATGAGATCTGGAATGGCCCAGCCGATGCCGCCGACGCCGAGGAAGAGCAGGGCGCTCGAGACCTGCCACATGAAGTCTCCGGCGGCCCGCTCGTTGTCGCTGGCGAACACGCGGCGCGTGGAGTCGAAGAACCGATCGGCCCACGGCGCGAGCACGAGCCCCACCGCGAGAATCGGCAGGCTCACGATCAACAACCCCACGCTCGACCACCGGCTCGGAGT
>JAEUJR010000415.1 GCA_016793585.1 Archangium sp. | reverse complement strand
GAGCGGCAGCGTCACGGCGATCTCGGGACACGGCCGGTTGCCATCGAGGCGAATGACGCCGGTGGTCGGGGCACGCGCCGTGAGCTGATCTTCGTCGACCAGGCCGAAGCCACGGGCGGGCACCTCGAGGCGGCCCTCCTTGCGTTTGCCTTCGCGCTCGAGCTCGACGAGCCACGTGCCGCTGGGAACGAGGAGCTTCTGCGCAGACGGCCGCACCGCCGAGAGCAGCACGTCGCGCGTTCCCGCATCGCGAATCACCAGACGCTCGATGCCGGGCGGTACCACCACGCCAGGGCCTTCTTCACGAACGCGGGTGACGACGATGTCTCCGTAGCCCGAGAGCCTCATGGCGAGCCCCGGGTGCTGGCCGCTCTCCCCTGCCGCGGTTCGTTCGTAGGCAAACCGGTAGGCCTCATCGAGGGAGATCTGCCCGTCTTGCGTGACGTCTGCGGCGCCGCGCAGCCCTGCGAGCAGGTGCTGGGTGAAGACGCTGCCGCGCAGCTGGCCCGCTTCGAGGGACGGCTCGGTCGACGCGCTCGAGGTGATGAACGCGTCACCTTGAACGGTGAGCAGATCTTCGGCCTCGATGGTGAACGCAGGCGCCTCTTTCGCGGCCGTCTCGATCACGCCCGACGACTGACAGGCATCGATGATCGTGACGCGGGCCTTCGCGCCGGTCGCGGTGATCTTGCGCTTGAGCTCCTTCCATCGAACCTGCTCGGCGCCCGGCAACAACCCGGCCTCGGCCGTCGCGTGCGCGCTCAGGTACACGAAGAGCAGCGTCTGCTTGTCGGCCTTCGCTTCGGCCTTCGCCCACTCGAGCGCGGCGAAGAGCTCGGAGAGCGGGCGCCCCTGCAACAGCTTCACGTTGGCGGGTTCGACGCGACCGGCTTCGACGAAGACCTTCGCCACGCGCGCGGCATCGGCCTCGGCGTACCGCAGGGTGCCGCGCGGCCCGTCACCGCCGTTGTGGCCGTAGACGATCGCGAGCCGCTTCGTGCCCGCGACCGCCGACGTGGCCAGCACCATCAGGGCGCAGCAGAGAGCTTGTCGCATTCCACCTTGGCCTTCTCGACCCCGAGCTTGGCGGCGGCGCACGCGTCCTGCTTTGCGGCGGCGGCGTTCCCTTTGAGCTGCGCGATGCCGGCGCGAACGAGGTACGGCTCTCCGAAGTCGGGGTTCTCGGAGATGAGGTTGTCGAGCCGGTCCTTGGCGGAGTCGAGATCGCCCGCCTGGATGTACATGAGCGCGAGGTTGAAGCGCGCGTTGATGAACGACGGCGCGGCGGCGATGGCGGCGAGGAAGCCCTTGCGTGCGGTGTCGAAGTCTTTCTGAGAGAGCGCGATGCGGCCGGCCAGGTTCGACGCGGCGGCGAAGTTGGCGCAGGCGAGCGCCTTGTCGAGCGCGGGGTGACGCGACCGGTCTTTCTCGTAGGTGGCGCGAGCGAGCAGGTACGCGGCTTCGGGGTTCTGCGGTTCGACGACGCCCAGGGCCGTGGCGTCGGTCGCGATCGCGGCCAGCTTCGGAGCGTCTTCGACTCGACGGCACTCCGCGGGGGGAACGGGCTCTTTCCACGAGGCGTAGAGCGCATCGAGCCCCGAGAACGGCGTGATGCTGACCGTCTTCTCGTTTGGCTTCACCGTCGGGGTGTCGGTCTTTCGCGTCGCGACGAAGCCGATGCCGAGCAGCGCCACGAGGGCGAGGGCTCCGACGATGATCGGCAGGGGGCCGCGCGAGACGGGTGCGGGCGCGGGGGTGGGCGGCTCGATCGCCGTGCGGCTCGGGGCCTGTGCCGGCGCGGGAGCAGGCACGGCGCTCGAGCTCTGGTGCACTGGCGGCGCGCCGGGCTGGGTCGACGGAATCGGGGGTGTTCGCAGCGAGGGGTCGAGCACGATGCCGCGCTTGGTGGCGAACCACCCCAGCACCGCGAGCATCGAGTTCAGCGAGGCGACGACCTCGTCGAGCCCGACTGACACACCCGCGTCCTGCAGGCTGCCGGAGTGATCGTGTGACGAGAGGTTGCCCCACGCCTGCACGGTGCCCATGTGCGCGAGAATCGTGGTGGGCACGACACCCTGGTTCGCCTGCTGTCGGAACTTGGTGATCAGCTCGTCGAGCATGGCCTTGCCCGGCGTCTGTTTGAGTTCTTCGGTGACGAGCGAGCGCAGCAGCGCCTCGAGCACGAGCCGCGCGTTCTGCATGACCCCCTTGAAGTCACCCGCACGCCCACGGCTCACCATCGCCTCGAGATCGCCCTGCAGGCGCCCGAAGTGGGGAGCGTAGGAAGCCAGACGGTTCAGCAGCGGTTCGAGCTCGACGGCCATGGGCTCACTTTGCCAGCGCCGCGAGATCCATGCGGGCCAGAATGAAGTCTGGCTGCTCGGTCACGACTTCTTTGAGCAACCCCTTCGCCTTCTCGGGGTCCTTCTGATCCTTCGCGGCGAGGGCCTGCCCGTACTTCACGGCGGTGTCGAGCTTGAGCTTCACGGCCTTCTTCGCCGGCGTTTCCAGCTTGAGCTTCGCCGCGTCGCTCAGGCCCGCGATGAGCTTGGCGACGAGCACCTGCTCCCCGTCGAGGATGTCGTCGCTCGTGATGCGTGCTCGCGCAGTGACGACGACCTTCGTGGTGAGCAGGCTGATGACCTTCGCTTCGATGAGCAGGGAGTCTTTCGACGGCTTCAGAATCGTGCCGGCGATCTGGTAGTGCGCGCCGATCATGTTGCCGATCTGCACGATGGTCTTCTGGTCGAAGTTCTTCGTCGACTGCAGCTTGAGCTCGCCCATCACGTCTTCGAGGCGCGCGCGCTCGACGACTGTGATGCTCCCCGACGGCGCGAGATCGGTGATCAGCATCTCGGCGAGGCCTTTGCGGAACATGGTGAGGTCGCCGAGCTTGTCGTCGACGTCGAAGTAGAGAACCGAGACGACGGGCCGGTCGACGCCACCGTCGGGCTGAGCCGCCGCCATGGTGGCCAGTGCGAACGCTGCAACCGACGCGAGCCGTGTCATGTCCGAGTTCTACCCCTATGCTCGCGCGCCACCAATGGACGCAGCCCTGCGGAATACCGTCGAGGCCCTGTTCGATCCCGGCCGTGTGACCTGGAGCTTCGTCAGGCCCAACCCCGGAGACGAACCGCAAGCGCAGGAATTCTTCGTCGGCACTGGCACGCGCGAGGCCGGCAAGCCTGCACACCCGCGAATGCTGAACTGGAAGCTGCCTCAATGGAGAGGCACGAACCTTCGTTCGTCGACCGAGGCGGTGGTGGCCAGCGCCGAAGCGCTCGATGCGGCGACACTGCCGCTCACGATTCGTTCGCACGAGCCCACCTTCGACGTGACGGTCGGCGCCTTCCTCGCGACGTACCGGGTGCTGCACCAGAAGTGGCCCGACGCGACCGAAGCGCTCGTCGAGTACGTGAGCGAGTGGGAACAGGGGCGCACCGAATCAGCGGGACCCTACGATCGGGCGCTCGCCTCGGTGTTCTACGCGTCGATGCACGTCTTCCGATCGACCGGCAGCCCGAAGCACCTCGTCGAGCTGATCGGCAACGTGCTCGCGCTGAAGCCTGCGGCGCTCGAGCTCGCCACCCTGCCCACTTCGCTCATTCCGGCGCGCGTGACGAGACGACTCAAGGCCGACGCCGATCTCTACCGAACCGAGCTCTCTCGCGCGTGGAAGGTGCAGCTCGACTTGCCGCTCGATCACTCCACCGACGCGGGCTTTCGGCGCATCGACGCGCTGTTCCTCTCGTCTCCGCAAGACGTGACGGTGCTGAAGCTGCTGGCCCGGCCCGACGCGCAGTCGTCGAGCTACGGGCGCGGCTTCGAGTTGATGGCGGTGCACGCGCCGAACGAGCCCCAGGCGTGGGGCAAACACACGATCTCGATTCCGCCCGAGAGCCCCGGCTCGCTGGCCGATCTCGCGATGACGCTCGATCGCCTCGAAGGGCCGAACAAGCCCGACGGCACGCCGAGACAGAAAGGCCAGCCGCGCTTCTCGCACCAGCCGCCCGAGCTCGAGGGGCTCTCCGACCCCTGGTACTCCGATGGCTACGCCTGGCCGAAGGGGCGCTCGACGATCGTGGCGCCTCCGTTCGTCGGAACGCGGCTCTCTCGCGAACACGTGTGGGAGACGATCTGGCAGCGCTACCACGTGGGTCGGAACATTCACGTCGCGGCGGCGCGGACGATCTTCGTGAAGCCGGTCAGAACCCACCCTTCGCTCGACGGCGCGTTCCTCGAGTCGCACGGGTTCACCCGCACGTCGTGGACCCGAGCGCACGCGGGCCTGCTGCCATCGGTCGTCACCTCGTTCCTGGGAGACGCCACCGAAGGCGACGTGACGCACTTCGAGAAGCAGGCGGGCACTCGCACGGTGCGGCTGTCGCTCTACCCGAGCCGGCTCGCGCTGTTCTGGATCGAGCAGACCTCTGGCAAGACGACGCTCTTCGATCTCGCGCAGCAGCAGTCGGCGCTCGCGGGTGGAAACGAGCTCGACCAACTCGCACCGGTTCGCGCGCTCTCGGAGGTGACCCGCGCGGTCGGCCAGTCGCGCTGGCTCGTCTTTGGCGCGTATCGAATCAACCGCGCGCGTTCGTCGATGCTCGATGGCTCCCGCAGCGTGCAGGGCCTCTTCCACGCGCTCGCCAGCGGAGAGGCGCCCACCCTCGCCAACCTGCCCAGCGAATCGGAGACCA
>JAEUJR010000355.1 GCA_016793585.1 Archangium sp. | reverse complement strand
CTCGCTCTCACCCGAGGCGCTGATTCGTGCGTACCCCGTGCCCGTCGTCGTCGGTGGGCGCCGGCCCGCGGTGAGCTGGGTCCCGGTCGTCGACGGCCGTGTGTTGCCCGAGGTGCCGTACGTCGCGATGCAGAACGGCCGTCACCACAAGGTGCCGCTCATCATCGGCTCGAACCTCGAAGAGACGTCGCTCACGATGCCGCTCATCACCACCGAGGCCGAGTACCGCGCCGCCGTCGGAGCGCTGCTCACGCCGGCCCTCGTCGACCGCGTCACGCAGCAGCTGTACCCGTCGACGACCTACGGCTCTCCGCGCAAGGCGCTCGTTCAGGTCACCACCGACGGCTTCTTCGGGTGCACGGCGAGGCTCGGTCTTCGCGCGGCGGCGCTCGGCCAGCAGGGTACGCCGGTGTACCGCTACCTCTTCACCCGCGCGCTGCAACCTGCGCGTGGCGCCTTCCATGGCATCGAGCTGGGCTACCTCTTCCAGAAGCTCAGCGAGTCGGTGCCCGCGTTGCCTGCAGGCGAGCTCGCGGTCGAAGCGGCCATGCTCGGCTGGTGGACTCGTTTTGCCGCGACGGGAGACCCGAACGGTGTCGGCTCCATCGCCTGGCCCACGTACTCGAGCACCGAGCCCTTCATGCGCATCGACGCGCTCCCGTCGACGGGCACCGGGTGGCGCGACGCCGAGTGCGACTTCTGGGACGCGCTCACGGGAACCTCGTTGCCCGCGCCTCCGTGACTCAGCGCTTCGCGTCGAGCCCTGCCTCGAGCTCGTAGAAGACGACCGGTGCATCACGCTTTGCCCACAGCCCCGCGCCGACCTGTCGAAAGTGCGGTGCGAGCAGTTTGCGGTACGTCGCGCCCGGCCGCTGGTGCACGCGCGTGTCGGTCAGCTCGGTGTCGACATTGCCCGCGACGTCACGCTTCGTGATCGCCTCGAGGTACAGAAACCCACCGCACATCGCCGCGAGGTTCTCGATGGCGTCGGGCAGCCCGGCGTCGTCGACGTACGGCAGCACGCCGTGACAGACGACGAGGTCGAAGCGCTCGGGCAGGCGGAACGAACGAATGTCGGCCTGCGTGTGGCCGAAGCGTTTGCAGATCGCCGCGTCCATCTCGGTGCCGACGTAACGAACGTGCTTGCGGTGCTTCTTCAGCCAGTCTTTCCACCAGCCGACGCCTGCGCCGACGTCGAGCACCGAGTCGAGCGGCCACCCGAACCACCCCAGCAAGCCCAGCACGCCCTCGATGAGGTGGGCATGCCGGGCGCGGTCGTAGATGCGGGTCTTCGGGTCTTCGTAGTACCGGCGGTAGTACTCGGCGTCGAAGGCGAACGATCGTGAAGTCACCACGTCGCTTTCACCTCACGCGCCTTCGACGTCAAGGCGTGCCGGCGTCGACGGTGGCAGCAGCCGCGGCGGCAGCAGCAGCGGCCTCGGCGGCGACCTTCTCTTCGGCCGCCTTCTTCGCGTGCGTCTCGCTCACGCCCTTGAGCGAGCCGAGGCCCTTGTCGAAGTCGGCGCCCACCATCTTGTCCATGTCGACGAAGAGCGAGAACGCCTTGCTCATGAAGTTGTTCTTGCCCGACATCGACCAGGTCACGTCGGTGCCGGTGGCCGACTTCGCGAAGGTGATGTCGGTGCGGTTGGTGGCTTCGATCGGCGTCTTGAACTCGAGCGTGATGCCGACGGCCTCGTTGGGCTTCGCGTCGGCGATGGTCATCGCGCCGCTGCCGACCTTGTCGTTGCCGTTCCACTCGTACTTCGCGCCGACGCCGGGCCCGCCCGTGTACGTCTTCTTCATCGAGGGGTCCAACCCGTCCCACGGAGACCAGGCCGCCCACTCATGGAAGTCGACGACGTGCGCGTAGACGATCTCAGGCGGCGCGGCGATGGCCAGCGAGCGCTTGATGGCGAACTCCGACGGCCGCGTGACGATGGCGATGAGCAGCCCGGCGACGACGACGCCCAGACCGAGAGCGAGTTTCTTGAGCATGGTTCCTCGAATGGAACGGCGGGGGAGTGTGGCGGGCCGCAGTTACCACGACGCGCCTCAGCGTTTGCCGTCTTTCCGCGTGACGCGCAGCACCGCCATCTTCGTCGAGTGATTGAACGGCGCGGGGCTCGCTGGCGCCTGCCCACGACGGGTGGCCTCGGTGCCCACGAAGTCGAGCGGCGCGTCGACGCGGGTCTCGAGCGTGACGAAGCCGTCGGCGCAGATGCGATCGATGACGGCCTGAAAGTCGCTGCCGGGCACGAACACCGCGTTGTTCACCGCGACGAGGAAGCCGTCGTGCGCGATGAGCGGGCGCACCTTGTTGAGCAGCCGCTCCATGTCGGCGACGAGATCGACGCGGCCCTGCTCGGTCACCGAGAACAGCGGCGGGTCGACGAACACGCAGTCGAACGTGCGACGCTCGCGCTTGAGCTGGCCCACGACGTCGAAGAAGTCACCCGGGCGAAACTCGGGGCGCTTCACGAGCCACTTGTTCATCGACCACGAGTCGCGGCCCACCGTGAGGAACGCGTTGTTCAAGTCGGTGTTGAGCACCTCGCTCGCGCCGCCGGCCTTCGCCGCCACGCCCAGGCTCGCCGTGTACGCGAACGTGTTGAGCACGCGTTTGCCGGCGAGGTTCGCCTTCGCCCACGCGCGCAGGCCGCGGGTGTCGAGGTAGAGGCTCGCGTCGCGGTTGAGGCGCAGCGCCAGCGCGTACGACACGCCGTCTTCGACGATGCGTCGGCACAGCTGCTTCTCTTCGCCGAGCAGCATCACGCCGTTGCGAAGCTCGGTGTTGTCAGAGCTGCGCACCTTCCACAGCGCGGTCGTGATGAACGGCAGCTTCTGCTTCGTCAGCTCGAGGGCCTCTTTCGCGAGCGCCTCGTCGCCCGTCTTCGCGCTGGAGTGATCGTGGATGACGAGCGTGGTGCCGTAGAGATCGAGCGCGAGGGTGGGCAGGCCTTCGACGAAGCCGTTGAAGAGGCGGCAGCCCGAGAGGTGTTTCTCATCGAGCAGCGGCGCGCGGGCGTCGATGCAGGCCGGCAACAGCGTGGCGAGGGAGCTCATGGCGGGCCCATGACCCACGTGTCGCCGCAGGTCAATCGATGCGCACGTCGAGCCGCCGGTGCAGCTCGGTCGCCCGAGCGAGAATGGCCCCGGTCGGGCCCACCACCATCGAGCCGCCCTGGCCTGGCAGACGCGGGTCGCCACGGCCCCAGTTCGAGTTCACGACGACGAGCCCGAAGTCACGCGCGAGCGGCGTCAGATGGTCTGGCCTCGAGTCGAACTCACTGTCGACCCAGGCCGAGCAGAAGAAGAGCACGTCGGATTCGCCGAGCTCGTGCGTGGCCTCTTCCGCGAGGAAGTGAACGTCGAAGCAGATGGCCAGGGTGCACTCGAGCTCACCGAGCCTGAAGCGCGGAAACGCCAGATCGCCCGGCGTCGCCCACGTCTCGGGGTACCACGGGTGCCGTTTGCGGTACTTCGCGAGCAGAGCGCCGTCTGCGGCGAGCACCACCTGGGTGTTGAAGAGGCGCTCTCGATCGCGCTCGATGACGGGGCCGATGACGGCCGCGCGGCGACGAACGGCGAGCTCCCGAAGCCCGGCGAGCTGTGAACCTTCGAACGGCCCCGCGAAGGCGCTCAGGTCGAACACGCCCTGGGGAGAGACGTAGCCTGTCAGCGTCGTCTCGGGCAGCACGATGACGTCACCGACCGGCGCCATGTCGAGGATGGTGTCGATGCGTCGGAGCTGTTTCTCCGGTTCGCCGAACAGGGCAGGGGGCTCGACGATGGTGACGTTGAGCGACATCGCTGCGGTCAGCATACGCGCGTCGTATGAAGCGGTGTGCGCGCTCGCCTCGCCGTCGGAACGATGAACTTCGGAAAGCGGACTGCCGCGGCCGAGGCGCGACGCATCGTCGATCGTGCCCTCGACGCCGGCCTCACCGCGTTCGACACCGCGAACCTCTACGCCGAAGGCCTCTCGGAGCAGGTGCTCGGGCGCGCGCTGGCAGATCGCCGCGATCGCGTCACCATCACCACCAAGGTCGGCGCGTGGAAGAAGGAAGGGCTCGGCGCTGCTCGCGTCGTCTCGTCACTCGACGAATCGCTCGCGCGCCTTCGAACCGACTTCGTCGACGTGTACCTGCTCCACGTGCCTGATCACGCGACGCCGCTGGAGCAGACGCTCGAGGGCCTGTCGACCGTGCTCGCGTCGAAGAAGGCGCGCGCGTGGGGCGTGTCGAACTTCGCGGCGTGGCAGCTCGGCGAGCTGAACCACCTCTGCGACGCGCGTGGCCTGCCGAGGCCGGTGCAGTCGCAGGTGCTCTACAACCTCGCCATTCGCCAGCTCGACCTCGAGTACTTCGCCTTCACGCGCCGGTTCCCCATTCAGACCGTCGTCTACAACCCGCTCGCCGGTGGGCTGCTCGCGCGAGACCCCTCGGCGCCGGTGCCGAAGTCGGCGCGCCTCGAGACCAACGGGCTCTATCGCAAGCGCTACGGCTCGCAGACGATGCGCGCGTTCGCCGTGAAGTGCGCCGCGCTCGCGAGTCAGGCGGGGCTGTCGTTGTTTCAGCTCTCGCTCGCGTGGGTCGCGCAACGGGAAGGCGTCGACGTCGTGCTGCTGGGCCCGGCGAGCGAAGCGCAGCTGACCGAGTCGATCGAGGCAGCCGAGAAGAACCTGCCAGCTGAGCTGCTCGCCGCCATCGACGCGGCCCACCGCGAGTTCACCGGCACCGACGCGAGCTACGCCCGATGATCGACGTCGCCGCCGCCATCGAGCACTACCGGGAGCACGGCTTCGCGAAGCTGGGCAAGGTCGTCGACGACGCGATGCTCGAGTCGCTCCGTGAGCGCTCCGAGGCGTTGATGCTGGGCCGCGTCACCTGGCCGGGCATGTTCTTCCAGATGGACGCGTCGACGGGCGACTACCGCGACGCGCCGCTCGGGCTCGGCTGGCAGGGGCCGTCACTCAACTACCGCAAGCTCGAGAAGCTCGAGCTCGACGAGCGGTTTCGCGCGCTCATTCGTCACGAAGCGCTCGAGCCGCTCGTGCGCACGCTCATTCCCGGGCGCGTCACCCTCTATCGCGCGATCGTCTTCAACAAGGCCGCCGCGGGTGGCACCGAGATTCCCTGGCATCAAGACGCGGGCAAGCTGTGGGGGCTGAGCGAGAACCCCGAGGTGCAGGTGTGGACGGCGCTCGACGACGCTCCCGAGAACGGCGGCTGTCTCGAGTTCGTGCCCGGCTCGCATCGCTGGGGCCTCGCCACGCCGCTCGGCGGAGTCGTTCCCGACGATCGCGTCGCCGAACGGAGCTTCACGCCGGTGAGCGTTCCCGTGAAGGCGGGTGAAAGCGTGCTCCTGCACAACTTCGTCTGGCACCGCTCGGGCAAGACGCACACGGGCCACCGGCGCCTCGGCTTCTCGGCCTGCTACCTGAACGACCGCGTGAAGTGCGTTCGCAAGAAGCGCACGCCGCGCCAGTTCTTCGAGGTGTTCCCGTGACCGACCCGCTCTATCTCGACTTCAATGCCACGACGCCGCTGCTGCCCGAGGTCGTCGACGCGATGCTCCCCTTTCTGCGCGAGCACTTCGGAAACCCCTCGAGCAGCCATGTCTACGGCCGGCGCGCGAAGGAGGCGGTCGAGCACGCACGCGCGCAGGTGGCCGCGTTGCTCCACTGCGACTCGAAGGAGCTGCTCTTCACCTCGGGCGGCACCGAGTCGAACAACCTCGCCATTCTCGGCCTCACGCGCGCCCATTCCGCAAGCCGCACCTTCGTCACGAGCGTCGTCGAGCACCCTGCGACGAGTGGGCCGGTCGGCTCGCTCGAAGCGCAGGGGTGGAAGGTCGAACGGTTGGCTGTCGACCGCAACGGGCTCACCGCGCTTCCACCCGAGCTGCCGGGCGGGTGCTTCGTCTCGGTGATGCACTCGAACAACGAGACGGGCGTGCTGCAGCCCGTCGCCGGGCTCGCCCGACTCGCCCGTGCTGCGAACGGCCTCATGCACACCGATGCGTCGCAGAGCGTCGGCAAGGTGCCGGTGAACGTGCGCACGCTCGACGTCGATGCGCTGACGGTGTGCGGGCACAAGCTGTACGCGCCGAAAGGCGTCGGCGCGCTGTTCGTTCGCAGCGGGCTCGTGCTCGAGCCGTATCTGCTCGGCGCGAACCATGAGCGTGGGCTGCGGCCAGGCACCGAGAACGTCGCGTCGATCGTCGGGCTCGGCGCTGCGGCAGCCATCGCCAGCAAGACGCTCGAGGCCGAAGCGAAGCGCGTGGGCCTGTTGAGAGACAGGTTGTTCCTGCTGCTCTCGGCCGAGATTCCGGGGCTCGGCGTGAATGGCTCGCGCGCGCCACGGCTGCCGAACACGCTGAGCGTTCGGTTCCCTCGCGTGACCGGCAGCGCGTTGCTCGCGGCGACGCCCTCGGTTGCGGCGAGCACCGGCAGCGCCTGTCACGACGGCCACGAGACCGCGTCGGCCATCATCCTCGCCATGGGGCTCCCCGCGGCCGACGCCGAAGGCACGGTGCGGCTGAGTCTGGGCAGAACGACGACCGAAGCGCAGGTCGTCGAAGCGGCCGCAGCGTTGATCACCGCGTGGAGGCAGCTCGCGCGTTGACCGATGGCGCCGGCTTCACCGCAGCAACCGATCAGCTCGCGCGCGGAGCTCCCGCACGTTCGCGCCCAGCTTCTCCGCCCGAGAGACGTGCATCAGCAGTGTCGCTCGCTTCACCCGGCCACCACGCTCGAGCAGCGTGAGGCCCGCCTCCACGACGGCCACGTGCGACCTCGCCGTGGAGTCGACGGCTCGGAGCGCCAGCTCCCACGCGCGCCGAGCCTGCTCGAGCCGTCGCCGCTTCGTCCGGCACGAGCTGCACCGCACGGCCGTCGCGTCGAGGAAGAACCCCAGCGTCTCGTACCAGTGGCGCTGCTCCTCGGCGGTGAACACGAAGGCCACGCCGCAGTCGCGACAGCGCTTCTCGAGCGGGCCGAACACGAGCGCAGGCCCGCCGAGCCCGAACACCTGCCGTGATGGATCGCCCCAGACGAACCCGGCCGGCAGCTTCCCCGAAGTCGAGAAGCTGCCATCGCGCTGCTGCTCGACGCTCAGGCCTTCAGCTCGCGCCAGCTGCCATCTGCACCGCCGCGGTAGCGAGCAGCACGGGCGTCGATCGCCTCGGCGCGCACGAGGGCGCCTCGCTGCGGGTGGAAGAAGACGCGCAGTGGCATCGCGGCCACGCTTCAGCGCTTCGACTTCTTCTTCGCCGCCGCTTTCTTCCTGGCGGGCGCAGCCTTCTTCTTCAGGGCGGGCTTCTTCGGCGTGGCCGCCTTCTTGCCTTTGACGAGCGCACGCACCTTCTTGCCGAGGGACTTCGCCTGCGCCGCCACCTTCTTCTGCACCTGCTTGCCCTTCTTCACGGCCTTCTCGGCCTGCCGCTTCGCCTGCTTCTTCGTTCGGTCGAAGGCCTTGCCCACGTTCTTCGCCGCCGACTTCGCCGCCGTCTCGATGGCCTCACCCGCCTGCTCGACGGCGCCCTCGATGACGTCACCCGCGCGTTCGGCCGCCTCTTCGAGCGCCTCGACGCCTTCACGCAGCTTCTCGCGCGGGCTCGAGAAGTACTTCTCCATCGGGTCGAAGTAATAGTCCTGCCACCCCTTGTCGTAGTCGCCCGCCTGCCCGTCGGGGATGTTGGTGTGCACGAGCTTCACCTCGGTGCCGCCCTCGACCTCGGTCAGCTCGATGACGAGCGTGCTGTCGGGCGCGCCGTCGGGGAACTCGGTGGTGCGCCAGCGCTGCTCGATGCGCGTGAAGGGCTCGGAGCTGAGGGTGCGGCCTTCGATGTAGCCGTCCCACGCGGTGTAGGCGCCGTTCTCTCCGGCCGAGGTCGAGGCGCCCGTCATCAGCGCGTGCTCCTCGGGGTCGAGCCACGCTTCGTAGATGCGGCGCGCCGGCGCCTTGATGACCCGCGACACTTCCGTTCGTTCAGCCATGTGAGGCCCCCTCATCTGGTGGGTGTAGCGACCACGTCACAAACTATCGGTGAAGCCCGATTCCGGAGTTTACTCAACGGCATCGTGAGACGACTCGGGTTTGTGGGGGTGGTGGTGCTGGTGCTCTTCGCGCTGTCGGTCGCGGCCCAGCCCGCGCCGCAGACGAAGGAGAAGGACCGCGAGGCGCTCCGCCGCGCGTTGACCTCGGTGATCGAGACCTCGACGTTGAAGGGTGCGCGCGTCACCGTGCAGGTGCGCAGCCTCGACGATGGCTCCATCGTCTTCTCGCGCGACGGCGACGAGCTGCTCAACCCCGCCTCGAACGTGAAGCTCTTCACGGCCGCGACGGCGCTCACCTCGCTCGGCCCCGACTTTCGCTTCGAGACCGACTTCCTCACCGACCACGACTTCAAGGAGGGCAAGGCGAAGGTGCTCTTCGTGCGGGGCCGCGGCGACCCGACCATCACCACCGAGCGGCTCTACGGCATCGTCGCCGACATCGTGCACGCGGGCCTGAAGGAGATCAGCGACGGCATCGTGCTCGACGAGTCGTACTTCGACGCAGAGCGCACCGCGCCGGGCTTCGATCAAGAGAGCGGCGACAAGGCGTACCTCGCGCCGACCGGAGCGCTCTCGCTCAACTGGAACTCCGTCGGCGTGTACCTGCGGCCCGGCGAGACCGTGGGCGCTGCGGCGGTGGCTGAGGTCGAGCCCCCCTCCGACTTCTTCGTCGTCGAGTCCGAGCTCACCACCGGCACCAAGACGCAGCGCCGCTTCACCGTCACCAGCGGCGTCGACAAGGACAAGGTTCGCCAGAAGCTCGAGGTGAAGGGCGTCGTGCCGCTCGAGAAGGGCGTGTGGAGCCAGTGGAAGAAGGTCGATCAACCCGCGCTCTATTTCGGGTTCACGCTCAAGCAGCTGCTGCAGCAGCGCGGCGTGAAGGTGAAGGGGCGCATTCGCACCGGCACGGTGCCGGGCAACGCGAAGCTGCTCACCGCGGCGGCCAGCGACACGCTCGACATCGTGCTCAAGCGGCTCAACAAGAACTCGTCGAACTTCGTCGCAGAGCAGCTCATCAAGACCGTCGGCGCCGAGGTGAAGGGCGTGCCGGGCAGCCACGTGAAGGGCATCGAGGCCGTGGAGGACTTCCTCGAGCGTGATGTGCACATTCCCCGCGGCACCTACGTGATGAAGAACGGCTCGGGCCTCAACGACTCGAACCGCTTCTCGGCCTCGCAGACGACGCAGCTGCTCACGCACATGATTCAGCGCTTCCCCATCGCGCCCGAGTACCTGTCGGCACTGGCCATCGCCGCGAAGGACGGCACGCTGAAATACCGCTTCGAAGGCAGTGAGGCCGTCGGCCGCCTGCGCGCGAAGACGGGCACGCTCGAGAACGTGTCGGCGCTCTCGGGCTACGTGCAGTCGGTCGGCGGAGAGCGCTTCGTCTTCTCGGTGATGGTGAACGACTTCCCCGGGCGTGCTTCGTCGGTCGTGCAACACATCGACGCCCTCGGCGCAGCGGTCGCGTCGCTCGGCAGCAGCGAAGGCCCGGCGTCGGCGGTCGCGTCGATGATGCGGCCTCCGTCGGTCGTCTCGTCGCAGGCCGAGCTCGAGTCGCGCCTCAAGACGTACGTGTCGATGGGGCAGAAGGGCGACAAGCGCAACGCGCCGTTCCTCCGCACCGCGTGGCGCAGCGAGAAAGACCCGGCCGTGCGCGCCGTCATCGCCGACGCCCTCATTCTGTCCGACCCGAAGGAGCCGGCGAACGTGCGCATCTTCCTCGACAGCGCGGTCGCGAGTGACGAGGTGTTCGGCCGGCTGCGTGACTCGGCGAAGAAGGCGCAGCTCGACGTGCCCGTGCTGCCCAGCCTGGTCGAGCTCGCCGCGTCGGGCCACCTCGAGGCCGTCTCGCGGCTCTTCGAGTTCGTGCGCTTCAACGCGAGCGACGAGCTGAACGCAGCGTTCCTGGCCGAGCAGCTCGCCGTCGTCGCGCACGATGCTCCGATGGAGCTCCTCTCGGCGCTGCGCACTGCCGCCGAGCCCGATCGCGCCGCCGCGCTCGACTCGCTCGTCACCGGGCTCGTGAAGCAGTCTCAGGCCGACGCGCCGCTGTGGGCGGCCATCAAGACCTCGCAGGGCAGCGTCGACCCGACCGTCTCGTCATTCGCGAAGTCGCTCGAGGTGATGCTGAGCCAGCGCATCGCCGAGGCGAAGGCGCCGAAGGCCGTCGAGCCCATCGTCACTCCCACGCCGACCGCGCCCACGCCCGTGACGCCCACCTCGCCTGGCGGTTGAGTCGACGCACACGCAAAACGACCACTCCCCGAGACGTCAGCCGGCAGCAGGCTCACTTCTCACGTCTCGAGGGTCGTCATGTCGCCGTTCAAGGTCGTCTGCAGTCTGGTTCTTCTCGGCCTCGCCGCCTGTGGCGGGCAGGTCGCGCTCATCGAAGACGGGGCCCTCGACGAGGCCGACTCGAACGAAGCGCCGCTCTCGCTGTCGTGCGTGCTGGGCACCAACTGCCCCCCGGTCATTCCAGTCATCACGGCGTTCGCCCCGAAGACCGGCCCGTCGGCGAGCACCAACAACGCCACCTATTGGTCGCCCGACGCGCCCGCAGGTCGCAACGTGCCGCGCGTGGCGAAGACGGTGACCCTCTCGGGCCTTCGCCTGGAGCGGGACGATCTCTCGGTGTGGCTGTCGTCGACCACCGATGGCCAGGGCCCGCTCGCTGCCGACGACATTCTGCTCGTCGAGGTTCGCAGCAGCTCGGGCTCGGTGCTGGCTCGTCAGATCCTCGCAGGGCCCCGGCTCTTCCTCGCCGACAAGACGACCGAGGTGCCGTCGCGCCCGTCGACCTGGGACAGCGCCCGCAACGGCCACGTCGCGCCTGCCTTCGACCTCGCGCCATTGCTGCCTCGCGGCCGCGCGTTGACGCTCAAGGTGTCGGTGCTCGATCTGCAGGGCCTCACCGCGAGTGGCGCGGTGCAGCTCGTGGTGACACCGAAGGTGGTGACGCCGCCAGCTCCCGCGCGCGATGTCGCCGACCTCTTCGACACTGGCGCGCGTGACGGGCTTCGTCAGGCGGCCGCGAACGAGCTGCTGCCGTACTTCACGCCCGGCGCCAACGAGTCGAGCCCCTTCAAGGCCGTGCTCGTCGAGCGTCGTCGCGTCTGCAACGCCGTCACCGGCTGCGGCGCGTGGACCGCGTCGACGAACACCACGCTCGAGAGCAAGATGTCGGTGCTCCCGTCGATCGCGCAGCTGCCGTTCCGGTTCGATCTCGGTCAGACGAACCGCGGCTACCTGATGAGCCTCGCCATCGCCAACGCGTGGAACGTCGACAACGTGCTGCTCTACAGCACCCTCAGCACGTACACCCACACCGAGTGCGTGAACGCGGTCTCGCACGGCTCGTACGACACCTGCTTCTACTTCCCCTTTGGTCAGGTGAAGGTGACGGCTGGTGGGCTGTGGGCCGTGTCGAACACGTCGAACCAGTCGTACGGCACGGGCAGCACCGAGCAACGCCAGTTCGCCGTGTTCGCGCGGTTCGCTGCAGGAGAGCTTCCCTCCGCGACGTTCGCCAACCAGACGTGGTCGGTACGCTGGTGAGTCAGGCGGGCTATGGCCGCTTCGTACTCGACGCGGGGCGGCCTTGTTCCACCGCTGGTTCCGCGCAGTTGCGCGACGCCGTTGATCCGATGTCAGCCCCCCGTGCTACAGCTTTGCGTGACCGCCCCGTGATGGGGTGGTTCTCGAAATCGAAAGGCGGCACCACATGGCAGGCGGCGTGAACAAGGTCATTCTCATCGGCAACCTCGGCAAAGACCCCGAGGTTCGCTTCACTCCATCAGGCGCAGCGGTCGCGAACTTCAACATCGCGACCAACGAATCCTGGACCGACAAGAGCGGCCAGAAGCAGGAGCGCACCGAGTGGCACCGCATCGTCGTGTGGGGGAAGTTGGCCGAGCTCTGCGGCGAGTACCTCAAGAAGGGCCGGCAGGCCTACGTCGAGGGCCGCCTGCAGACCCGTGAGTGGAACGACAAGGAAGGGAAGAAGAACTACACGACCGAGATCGTCGCCCAGACGGTGCAGTTCCTCGGCGGTGGGCCGGGCCGCGGTGAAGGTGGCGGCGCAGGCTCCGGCGGCGGCTCCCGTGGGAGCGACTTCGGTGGTGGCCCGCCCGATGACATGGGCCCGCCGCCGTCTGGTCCGGCCGGTGGAGATGACATTCCGTTCTGATCCGCACTAGGGTGCGTTTCACCGTTTGAAGCAACGCATGACGTCAAACGGGGCGAAGAAAAACCCCGACGCAGTTCGAGTCGGGTAAAGGGCCGGTCGCTTCGAGTCAGCACTTGACGAAGCGGTCGGCCTTCTGTTTTGAGCGCCGCCCTCCAGCAGCATCACCTTTCACCACACCGCCGCCTTGCCCGGAGGGCGTCGGACGCAGCAGGAGCAGCCCAGCAATGAAGATTCAAGCCCTCGCCCTTGGAGCCGCCCTTGGCTTCTTTGCGGCCATCGCCCCATCGTGCGGTACTCCCCAGTGTAGCGCTGCCTCGTGTGACGGCTGCTGCGGCAAGGACGGCAAGTGCGTCGCCAAGCCGAACAACACGAACAACACCACCTGCGGCACCTCGGGCAACACGTGCGCTGACTGCTCGGCGACCGGCACGGCGTGCGACTCCATCACGTTCGCCTGCGGCACCGGCGGCACGGGCGGTGGTGCGGCTGGCGGCGCGGGTGGCGGCACCGGCGGCGGCGCCCCTGCGTGCGACGGCTGCAAGATCGCGAACGGCACCTGCCAGCAGCGCGGCTCGACGCGCCAGAACAGCAACATCTGTGGCTCGAACGGCGAGACCTGCAAGGCCTGCGCGGCCCCGACCAGCGTCTGCGACAACGGCGTGTGCGTCGCTCCGGCGAAGAAGGTCGGCGACACCTGCATCTCCGACGTCGACTGCCAGGGCTCGCTCGGCCCCACGGCCACCTGCAAGTCGTCGACGCTCGCGGGCAACGCGACGTACCCGGGCGGCATGTGCACCATCGAGGGCTGCGGCGCCTCGGGCACCGATGATTGCCCCATGGGCAGCAGCTGCCTCAACCTGCCCCGCATCTTCGGTGAGGAGCGCACCGCCTGCTTCGCGAACAACTGCGGCGCGTCGAACACGCAGGGCACCTGCCGTTCGGGCTACGTGTGCCTCGGCTCGGGTACGACCTTCTGCCTGCCCCTGAACATGGTCGACCAGAACTCGACGCCCGACACGGCGGCGACCATCGGCGACCCCTGCACGTTCAACTTCGAGTGCCGCGCTCCCTCGCCGGGCGCTCCTGGCGCCGGTGGCGCGTGTCTGCCCGAGGTTCAGCGCCGCGCCGACGGCGGCATCGTGCTGCAGCGCGACGGTGGCCCCACCTTCACGGGCAACCCCGGTGGCCAGTGCACCCGCGAGTGCCGCATCGACGAAGACTGCACCTCTGACGCGACCGAGAACTTTGCCGAAGGCATCTGCCTCGGCGTGAGCCAGACGCAGGCCCTCTGCTTCAAGGGCTGCTCGGCGCCGCTCGGTGGCCAGGCCAGCTGCCGCCCCGACTACGTCTGCGAGCAGCTCACGCAGAGCGACGGTGGCCCGCTGCCGACGGGTGTCTGCGAGGCTCGCTGCGATCGCCCGGGCCAGGGCTGCGGCAACTACCCCGACGGTGGCGCGCGCGTCTGCTTCCCCAACGGCTACTGCGACTTCCCCGGCCGTCAGGACGCCGGCCCGCCGCCTCCTCCCGTCGACGCTGGTGTCGATGCGGGCACCCCTGACGCTGGTGACGTTGACGCCGGCTCCACGGGTGGCGGTTCGGCCGGTGGTGGCTCGGCTGGCGGCGGCTCGGCGGCCGGTGGTTCGGCTGGCGGCGGCTCGGCGGCTGGTGGCTCGGCGGCCGGCGGTTCGGCGGCCGGCGGCTCGGCTGGCGGCGGCTCGGCGACGACCTGCCCTGACGGCGGCGCGCTGCTCGCCGACGGCGGCTGCTGAAGCTGACGTGAGGGCCGGGTGAACGCCCGGCCGCTCCTCACCGAGGGCGGTTCCGCATCGACGCGGAGCCGCCCTTCGTCTTTTCCCCTCGATGCGGAGGTCGTCGTGCCTGAGTCGTCTGATGTGGTGCTGAAGGGGCTGCTCGAAGCGACCAACCTGACGGTGTGCGTGGCGGTGGTGCCGCACACGGCTCGTGAGGCGAGGCGCCGACACCAGCTCGCGCCCGTCTCCGCGGCGCTGCTCGCGCAGGCCTTCGCTGGTGCTGGCGTGATGGCCGCCCTGCAGAAGGGCGACAGCCGCATCAACCTGCAGGTCGAGTGTGACGGCGCCCTGCGTGGGCTCTTCGTCGACGTGGGCGTCGACGGCACCATGCGCGGCTACGTGAAGAACCCGCTCGTGCAGGTCGAGCTGGGCGAGGCCTTTCGCTGGAGGGCTGCGCTCGGCAACAGCGGCTTTCTCTCGGTGCTGCGCGACCAGGGCGGCGAGTACTACCGCTCGTCAGTCGAGCTCTCGGCCTTCGAGCTGGGCGGCGATCTCAACCGTTACTTCGAGATCAGCGAGCAGGTGAAGACGCAGGTGGCGGTGGCGGTGGCGCCGCGCGGAGAAGAGCCGCTCGGCCTCGTCGCCGGCGTGCTGGTGCAGGCGATGCCGCAGGGTGACGTCGCGGTGCTCGAGCGGCTCGGCGCCACGCTGCAGCGCTCGCTCGAAGCGGCGCTCGCAGACCCTGCCATCGATGGCGCCGACGCCCTGTTCTCGCGCTTGTTCCCGGGCCTCGTCGTCATGCAGCGAACGCCCGCGCGGTTTCACTGCACCTGCTCGCGCGAGAAGACGCTGTCGATGCTCGCGTCGCTGGGGAAAGCCGAGATTCAGGACATCATCGACACCACCGCCAGCACCGCGGTCACGTGCCACTTCTGCGCGACGAAGTACGAGATCAGCTTTCCCGACCTGCTCGGGTTGCTCGAGCAGCTGACGAAGAACGACGTGAAGAACTGATCAGCGCGCGCCCACGTCGAGCTTCTGCAGCTCGTCGAAGCCGGGCAGCGTCGAGAGGTCGGGCAGAATCGTGATCTCGATGCGGCGGTTGAGCGCCTTGCCCTCGGTCGAGTCGTTCGAGGCGGTGGGCTTCTTGTCGGCGTAGCTGGCGGCCGACACCCGCCCCGCAGGAAGCCCGGCGTCGATCATCGCCTTCGTGACGGTGATGGCGCGGGCGGCGGCGAGCTCCCAGTTCGATGGAAACTGCGCGGTGGCGATGGGCACCGAGTCGGTGTGTCCTTCGACCTGGAAGGCGCGCTTCGGCAGGCTGGCGAGCACGGCGGCCACCTCGGTGATGGCGGCGCGGCCGTCTCTCGACAGCGCGGCCGAGCCCGAGCCGAACAACACGTCGGTGGCGAGCACCACCACCATGCGGCCGTCGACGATGCGCACCTTCAGCTTGCCGGCGTCGATGAGGGCCCTGAAGCGCGCCAGCAGCGAACGGAACTCGTTCACCCGGGCCTCGGCTTCGCTGCGTCGCTTCTCGAGCTCGACGAGCGCGGCGGTCATCTCTTCGACGCTGTTCTGCAGCTTCGAGCGGTCGCGCAACAGCCCGGCGCGATCGGCGACGAGGCGATCGATGCGGGCGCCGAGCTCCTTCGCCTTGTCCTGCTCGGCGGCCAGCGCCTGCTCGAGCTCGACGATGCGCGCGTCGCGGCGTTTGAGCGTCTCGTCACGAGCGCCGAGCGCAGCGTTCTTTTCGCCGAGCGTCTCGTCGAGCGCGTCACGCTCGGTCTTCAGCGAGTCGTAGGTGCTCTGCGTCACGCAGCCACAGAGCACCACGACGTTCAAGAGGAAGAGGCGCATGCGGTGGGACTTTGCCAGAGCGCCGGGGCTCGCGACGCCGCGATCGTCTGGTGCCGGCCGCGAGCTGCGCCTCGGCGATGAACGACTCCGAGCGGCGCTCGCGTTGACGACCGGCACCCGTCGGAGGCGCACGGCTGATCAACGTGGATGAACGAGCGGCAGGCGGTTCCGCGGGGCGTGCCAATTCGTCGCCGAGACGAGACCAGAAGCGGGGGCCACAGCCCGGCATCGGCGGCAGGTTGCGCCTTCCCTCGTCAGACACGCCAGACCCGTTGGTGCAACGTCACGATGGCACGGCCCACCGAGCGAAGAGGAACTCCATGTGCCACCTCGAAGCCTCACGAGGTCGTGCGCTCCGAGAAGGTGCCGCGGGTCGACTCGACGAGTGGAAGACCACGAACGCCGCCCCCGCTGCATGGGCCAGACGTGTGGCTCACGACGAAGTCGGGCTCACGGCGCAGACCGAGCATCGCCCACGCTTGCGCGGAAGGCGTCCACGGGGGCGACCGCCGAGCAGGGCCGACAGACAGAAACGCCTTTCTCCGCGCGCGCGCCCGGGTACCCTCCCGCTCCGGCCGACCTCGGCCCGCGTCAGGAGGGAACGCATGGACCCCATCAAACGCATCGTCGAGCTGCTCGACGACCGTACGCCCCGCAAACGCATCGCCGCCGCCGTCGTCATCGGTGAGCTCGGCGTGAAAGACGCTGCCGTCGTGTCGCGGCTCATCGAGATGGCGAAGGACGAGCTCGACACCTACGCCGAGGCGGCCATCGAAGCGCTCGGGCACCTGCAGGCGCTCAAGGCGTTGCCGGTGTTGCTCGACAGCTTGAATCGCTCCCGCGACGTGCAGGCGGTGGCCCGCGTCGCCATCGCCAACCTCGGCGAAGCCGCGCTGCCCGAGCTCAAGGCCCGGCTCGCCGACGCCACGCCCGAAGCGCGCGCCGTGCTCTCGCAGCTGCTGCCGGCCGTCGGCGGCAAGCAGTCGTTCGAGCTGGCCCTCGAAGGCCTGCGCGGTCAGCCCTTCGAGGCCATCAACAAGGTCGCGCTGTCGGTGCGCCAGGAGTCGCGCGAGATGTCAGAGGCGCAGAAGCGCGTGATGAAGACCCAGGTGCTCAAGTTCCTCGAGAAGAAGAAGACGCTCGACGACGAAGACGCCACGCGCGGGGCGCTGAAGATTCTCGGCTTCCTCGAGCTGCCCGAGACGCAGGACGACCTCATCGCCTTCCTCTCGAGCAAACACCTGCCGCTCGTGCGCATGGAGGCCGCCACCGCCATGCGCTTCGCCTGCGCGAAGGGGCCGTCGAAGAAGGCGCTGCGCAAGCTGATGGACCTGCTCGAAGACGAGAACGTGCACGTGGCTCGCGGCGCGCGCGACTCGTTGACGGTGCTGAAGATCGGCGTCGAGTTCGCCGACGAGCTGGCCGAGCTGTGCGCCTCGAAAGACGCCGCCGTCTCGCTCTGGGCCATCGGCCACCTCGGAGCGCTCGCCATCTCGCAGAAGGGCGCCGCAGGGAAACTCGCCGCGAAGACGCTGCTCCCGGTCGCCCGCTCGAAGGACCGCGCCCGCGCCGAGGCCGCCGCGAAGCTCGTGGTCGCGCTCGAGGGTGGGGAGTCGCTGCTCGCCGAGGCCCTCGCCGACGCCGACGAAGAGGCGGGCGCCCAGGTGCTCGCCGACATTCTCTCGCCGCTCGCGCAGAAGCTCTCGAAGAAAGACGTCAAGCGCCTGCTCGACGCCGGTGGAAAGAACCTGGGCGATGCGCTCGCGGTGGCCCGCAAACAGCTCGAGCCCGTGCGCGCCGTCGACCCCGAAGGCTGGGCCGACCTGCTGCGCGAGAAGGTGAAGGCGATCGGCAAGAAAGACGCGGCGCGCGCCGAGGCCATCGGGCACATGCTGGGCCGTTCCACGGTGGCCACCGCCGACGATCGCTTCGGTGTCGTCGTGCAGCAGCTGCTCCATCACTCGCTCGACCCACACCCTCGCGCCCGCCAACGCGACCCGTCCCTCGCCGAGCTCGAGAAGCTGCACGCCGAAGGCTTCGCCGTCGCCGACGCGGTGATGAAGGCGAAGGCGCTCTCGGACGAGGCCCGGTATTACGTCGGCGTGCACTTCGCCGAGAAGCCGCAGTTCGAGCTCAAGAACGTCGGCGCCGAGGTGCTCGAGCAGCTGTCGACGAAGGGCAAAGGCAAGCTCGCGAAGGCGGCGAAGAACAAGATGAAGCTGCTGGAGCTGTGATGGAGCGCCCTGGCCCGAAAGCGGTTCGTGCCGCGCTCCGACGGCACGCGAGGCCCGACAAGGCCGAGGGCATGCGCGCGTACCTGAAGTCAGAGATGCCGTGCCTCGGCGTGCAGGTGCCCGTCGCTCGCAGGCTCGCGAAGACGCTCTTCGGCGCGACCCCGTGTGAAGCCCTGCCCAGCCTGGCGAAGCTGGTCGAGCAGCTCTGGTTCGCCGCCGAGTTTCGCGAGGAGCGCTTCGTCGCCCTCAACGTGCTGCGGCTTCGGGCCCATCGCGCGCTGCTCACCGCGAAGGCTGCGCCGCTGCTCGAGAAGCTGATTCGCTCCGGCGCCTGGTGGGATCTGGTCGACGAGCTCTCGGCGCACGTCGTCGGGGTGATGCTCGAGAACGACCCGAAGGCGATGACGAAGGTGCTGCGCCGCTGGGCCGAGTCAGACGAGCTCTGGCTCAAGCGTTCGGTGCTCGTCTGTCAGGTGGTGCGGGGCGACGCCACCGACCTCGACGTGCTCGAGCACGCCATTGAACACGCGGTCGACGGTGAGGACTTCTTCCTGCGCAAGGGCATCGGGTGGGCGATGCGTTCGGTGGGCCGAAAGAACCCGGCCGTGGTGCGCCAGTGGCTCACGAAGTGGGAAGGGCGGCTGAGCCCGCTCTCGGTGCGCGAGGCGCGAAAGGCCCTGGGCTGAGCGCCAGACGGCGTTTTCCCATTCCCTGAAAAAAGGTATCGCCCGCAGGTTTCAGTGCAGCGCGACGCGCATTTGCCCCGCTTCGCCCCCATGCGTTAAGGGCCGCAGCAGCACAAGGGGCCGGCCGTCGGAGCACCATGCAGCAGCGTCGTTCTTTCCTCGTCGTCGTCGCGCTGATCGCCAGCGCCTGTGGCCGCGAGAGCCGCATCATGAACGCCATCGACGCGGGGCCGCCGCTGCCCGTGGTGTCGTGTCTCGACGCCGACGGTGACGGCATTCCCGGCACGGGCAGCTGTGGCAGCGAGCCCCTCGTCGACTGTCACGACAACGACCCGCTCTCGTACCCGGGCGCCTCCGAGCTCTGCAACGATTTCGACGAAGACTGCGACGGAGAGATCGACGAGGGCCTGCCGCGCACGAGCTACTTCAAGGACGACGACCACGACGGCGTCGGCGCCATGCGGGTCGGCGAGGGCTGCCGTGCGCCGCCCGAAGGCACCGTCACCTCGATGGGTGACTGCAACGATGCCAACCCGAACATTCGCCCGGGCGCGGCCGAGACCTGCAACGCCACCGACGACGACTGCGACGGCGCCATCGACAACGGGCTCCCTTTTCAGGACTTCTACCCTGACGCCGATGGAGACGGCTTTGGCAACGCGAGCGCCACTGCGGTGAACGCGTGCGAGTCGATGGTGGCGGGGCGCGTGCCCAACCGCAGCGACTGCAACGACTCGAACCCCACCGTGAAGCCCGGCGCGAGCGAGCTGTGCAACCGCGTCGACGACAACTGCGACGGGCAGGTCGACAACGGCATCACCTTTCAGAGCTACTACGTCGACGTCGATGGAGACGGCTTCGGCGCGGCAGGCACCGGCCCCGAGTCGAGCTGCGCGCCCATCGCCGGGAAGGTCACCAACGACGCCGACTGCAACGACGGCAACGCGTCGGTGAAGCCGGGCGCTCCCGAGACGTGCAACGGCACCGACGACAACTGCGACGGCCAGCGCGACGAGAACCTGAGCTTCACGACGTACTTCGTCGACGGTGACGGCGACGGTTTCGGCGCCATGGGCACCGGCGTCAGCTCGTGCACCGTGCAGGCGGGCCGCGTCACCAACGGCAGCGACTGCAACGACGCCGACCCCACGGTGAAGCCGGGCGCGCCCGAGCGCTGCAACAGCAACGACGACGATTGCGACGGCCTGCCCGACGACGGGCTCACCTTCACGGCCTATTACGCCGACATGGACGGAGACGGCTTCGGCACCGGCGCCGCCCTCAGCGCGTGTCAGGGCGTCGCGGGGCGAGTCACCAACGCGAACGACTGCAACGACGGCGACTCGATGGTGAAGCCGGGCGCGCCCGAGCGGTGCAACGGTGTCGACGACGACTGCGACGGCACGCCCGACGATGGCCTCACGTTCGCGGACTACTACGTCGACGGTGACGGAGATGGCTTCGGCCAGGCGGGCTCGACTGCGCAGCGCGCGTGCCTGCCGGTCTCGGGCCGCGTCACCAACGCGAGCGACTGCAACGACGGCAACTCGGCGATTCGTCCCGGCGTGGCCGAGACGTGCAACCAGGTCGACGACAACTGCGTCGGCGGCATCGACGAAGGGCTTTCGACCCAGAGCTGGTACCCCGATGGCGACGGTGATGGCCGTGGCCGGTTGGGCTCGCAGGCCGTGCTTCGCTGCAACGCGCCGCCTGGGCACGTCTCGTCGAACGACGACTGCAACGACCTGAACGCCTCGATTCGGCCCGGCGCGGTCGAGGTCTGCAACGGGCTCGACGACAACTGCGACATGCTCGTCGACAACGGCGCGATGGCGCAGAACTACTGGGTCGACGCCGATCTCGACGGCTTCGGCCAGGCGGGCTCGACACCGCAGAACTCGTGCACGCCCATCAGCGGCTGGGTGACGAACGCGGGCGACTGCAACGACGGGAACCCCGCCATCAAGCCGACGGCCACCGAGGTCTGCAACGGCCTCGACGACAACTGCAACACGACGGCCGACGAGGGCCTCACCTTTCTCACCTATTACCGCGACCAGGACAACGACGGCTTCGGCGCGCGGCTGTCGGCGGGCCAGTCGAGGTGCGCTCCGCTCACGGGGTACGTGACGAACGACACCGACTGCAACGACGCCGCGCCAGCGATTCGCCCCGGCGCGACCGAGCTCTGCAACCTCATCGACGACGACTGCGATGGGCTGACCGACGAGCTGTTGCCGACGCAGAACTGGTGGGCCGACGCAGACCTCGACGGCTACGGCCAGGCGACGGGGCAGGCGCAGGCTTCGTGCGGCACGGTCGCGGGGCGCGTCACCAACAACCTCGACTGCAACGATGGCAGCGCGGCGATTCGGCCGGGCGTCGTCGAGACCTGCAACGCCACCGACGACAACTGCAACGGCCAGACGGACGAAGGCAACCCCGGTGGCGGCGCCGCGTGCCTGACGGGCCAGCCCGGTGTCTGCAACGCGGGCACCCAGACGTGCGTGTCGGGCAGCGTGACGTGCGTGCGCAACGTCTCGCCGTCTCCCGAGCGCTGCAACGGCCTCGACGACGACTGCGTCGGTGGCGTCGACGACCCGTTCCCCACGCTGGGCACGAGCTGCTCGGCCGGGGTCGGCGTCTGTCTGCGCACCGGCAACGTCGTCTGCAACGCGGCGCAGACCGGCACGACCTGCAGCGTCGACGCGGGTGCGCCTACGGCCTCGGCGTGTGATGGCCTCGACAACGACTGCGACGGCGTGACCGACGAGCCCTTCCTCGTGAACACGGTGAACGTCAGCACCACGGCCTGGCAGGACATCGAAGTGGCTCCGTACTTCTACTCGGCGGGCGGCTGCCGCGGCGGTGAAGGCACCGGCACCGACGCGCTCGCGGGTGGAGCGATGGTGATGGCGAGCGGCTCGGGCGGCATCGGCTTTCAGCCGCTCGACACCCAGGGCGCGCCCACCGGCACCTTCACGACCTTCACCTCGCTCACCTACAACGAGATCGCCCTCGCGCAGGCGGGTGACGGCTTCGTCGTCGCGGGCGTCTGGAGCACCAGCCCCGAGATCGACCTGTTCTACGTCACGGCGACGACTGGCACGACGCGCAAGTTCCTCTACAGCCAGTACAACGCAGGCACCGGCGGCACCATCGACTCGCTGAAGGTCGTGCGTGCGAGCGGGCGCCAGGTGGTCGTCGTGTGGCGCCAGACGGGTGGAGCCGCGAACAACGGCGTGCGGCTCGCGCGCTATCGCATCGACGGTGACGGCAGCGCGGTGCCGTACAGCATCGTGAACACGAACGCCTGCGGCGGCGCGTGCACCATCTCTCCCAGCACGACGATGCCTTCGGGCGTGGGCGCCGACTCCGACGTCAACGACTGGAGCCCCACGCAGACCTGCTCGAGCGCGCTGCGCAAGGTGGGCATCAGCTACCTCACCACCGGGCAGAGCCTGAACTTCTTCGAGGTGAACGAAGACGGCACCGGCAAGTGGGCGGCTGAGGAGGTCGTGTACACCGTCTCGTCGCCGCGGCTGATGGCCGAGCCCGACGTCGCCTACTACCCGGCGCCGAGCGGCAAGAGCCCGTGGGTCGTGGCGTACGTCACGAAAGATCCCGGCGACGTGCCGCCCGACGCCGATCTCACCTTCGGCACCCGCGTGGTGCCTGCGTCGGGCTCGCCCTACTGGTCGTGGGGCTACGCGTGGCTGGCGTACGCGACCGAGAATGGCGTCGACTCCATCTCGCGCCCACGGGTGACGGCCTCGTCGACGCAGCTCTTCTTCGTCGCGCACCGGTACGTCGTCGACGCTTCGGGCCTGAAGCGGCAGGTGATGACGCGCTTCACCGATCTCACGGGGTCGCGATCGCCGTTCAGCAGCACCGTCGAGGTGCCTGTCACCAGCGGGGCGTGTGGCGTCGACGTCGACTGCCGGCCGGGCAACAAGTTCGGGCTGGCGGCCTGGGCCCCCTTCTCGCGGCTGTACTACTCGGGCTCGGGCGCGACGCCGGTCGGCAGCTATTCGAGCCGGCTCACGTGCAACTGATCGAGCTCCGCGATGCTGAAGCGCGCGCAGGTGCCCGCGGAACGCCCGCTTTGGGGAACCGCCTGACGAGCGAAGCCCGGCGAAGCGGCACGCTGGGCGGTTGCTCGAGTGCGTCGAGCGAGACAAAGCCGAGCAGCGCGACGGTGACGGTCACTCGTTCAGTGGCGACGGATTCTGCAGGGGGCGACGATTCCCACATTGGGCGCAGCGCGTGGGTCGCTGAGACTTTCGTCAATGCGTCAGGTCCTCGTTCTCGTGGTGCTGTGTTCGGTGGGTGGGCTGGCAGCTCCGAAGAAGAAGGTCGTGAAGCCCGAGCCGCCGGCTGCGGGGGCTCCCGTGACGCCATTCGTCGCCGTCGCTCCGGTGCGCTTGTCAGACGAGTACACCGAGCTCGAGCCGCGGGCGATCGAGCTGCTGCATGCCGAGCTGTCGAAGTTCGAGCTCGAGCTCGCCGATGAAGGCGCCGACGGCGGCGTGAAGGGGCAGGGCGTGACGGTGCAGCTCTCGGTCGAAGCGGCGCGTGAACAGATGCGCGGCACCCTGCTGGTGACGAAGCTGCCCGGAGGCGGGCTGCGCGGCAGCTGGTTCGTGCACGCGAGCGGCCCGGCGCCGGCTGATCTGCTCGAGGCGGTGGTTCCCGCGCTCATCGACGAGTCGTCGGCCGATCTCGGGTGGAGGCTGCGCGACGCCGGAGCACCCGACGCGGGGCCCTGACGTCAGCGCGTTCGCAGCTTCGGGTCTTCGGGCGGCTCGTCGAGGTGCAGCGCCTTCGCCGAGTCCTTCAGCGGGCCGTGGAGCAGGTGGAAGAGCACCGACTCGTGCAGCTCTGCAGGCGGCTTCCTGGCGTCGAGCTTCACGATGTGGGGCTCGTTCAGCGAGAGGAAGATCTCACGCGACTTCGTGAGCTGCGGCAGCGACTCGAAGGTGTCTTGCGCGCCGCGGGCGTTGATGCGGTCGACGCCGAGCTTCGGGTCGAAGTCCATCAGGAAGACCACGTCGGGCTTCGGCGCGAACTCCCGGTTCTTCGCGATGAGGGCCAGCGGGTCGTGCCCACGCGCGCCCTGATAGGCAGCCGTCGAGTAGTAGTAGCGGTCGATGATGACGATGGCGCCGCGGGCGAGCGCGGGCGCGATGAGCGTGGCCACGTGTTCGCGGCGATCTTCGAGGAAGCACTGCAGCTCTTCTTCGGCAGACAGTCGGCCGCTCACCTTCGACTCGCGCACCTTCATGCCCCACGGCCCGTTCGTCGGCTCTCGCGTGCGCACGGTGTCGAGGCCGTGCTGGGTCGCCCAGTCCGACAGCAGCGTCGCCTGCGTCGACTTGCCGGAGCCGTCGATGCCTTCGAACGCGACGAGAACTCCGCGGGGAAGTGCTTTCGTCACACGCCGCGCGTACCAGACCGCCGCGCCAGCTGCCACCCGCAGCGACCGTTCACCGGGCGCGCCCGACCGCTCGGTGTCGCCGGCCATCGGCGGGGGCTCGCGAAGCGTACGGTCGTGGAATGCGTCGCCGTTGGCTCGTGAAGGGGGTGGTCGCGCTCGTCGTGGCCAGGGTCGTCGCGTGCGGCGTCGGCCTGAACGTGTCGGACGAGGAGCAGCGGCTCGCCTATCTGGCCTCGCGCCTCGACGAGCGGTCGCTGCCCGGTCTGGCGCCCGGCCCGCCCTTCGACGGCGAGTGGCTGCTGGTCGAGCACTCGTTCTCGATCGCCGCTGCGACGAACCTGGCGTTCCGCCACCCCGAGCAGGCGCCGCAGCGTCGCGCCGAGGTGAAGCGCTGGGTCGACTCGATGCTCGAAGACGACGTGCGCGCGTTCGATCGTTCGAAGTGGCGGGAAGACGCGGTGGCTTCACTCGACGGGCCCCACGGTCATGTCGGCTACCTCGGCCATCTCGCGTGGGCGCTGGGCGCGTCGTGTCTCATCGGCAACGACGAGCACCCGCTCGCCCAGCCGCTGGCGCGCGCGCTGCGACATCGCTTCGATGCGAGCCCCACCGCGCTCATCGAGACGTACCCGGCCGAGACGTACGTTCCAGACAACGTCGTGGCCATCGCGGGGCTGTCGCTGCTCGACCGCTGTCGTGGTGAACCGACCTCGTCGAAGACCATCACGCGCTTCCTCACCGTCATGCGCCGCGAGCGGCTCGACCCGAAGACCGGCGTGCTCGTCTTCGCGCCCGGGCAGCAGGGGCGGGGCAGCGGCGCCGCGTGGATGGCGTATTTCCTCACCTTCATCGACGAAGACTTCGCGCGAGCGCAGACCGCGGCGCTCTTTTCGGAGTTCGGGGTCGAGCTGCCGTTGGGGGGCTTCGCGATTCGGGAGTGGCCTCGCGGCGTCGACCGCGGAGGAGACGTCGACTCGGGGCCGCTGCTCTTCGGGCTCTCACCGTCAGCGACCGGGTTTGCGTTCGCAGGTGCGGCCTTCTTCTCGAACTCGAAGCGGCTGCACCAGCTGCTCGTGCCGGCCGAGGTGGTCGGCACCAGCATCGGCTTCGACCACCGCCGCGCGCTGTTCGCCCCGCTCGTCGGAGACGCCATCATGCTCGCGACCCGCACCGCGACACCCTGGCCGGCGCCGCTCGAGCGTTGAGGCCGCTACCGCGTGCGCGTGAGGCCCACGGGCGCGGTGGGCTCGGCCTTCGCGACCGTCTGCATCGTCACCATGGCGACGACGACCGCAGCCGCAGCAAGTGCATACGCGAGCGGCCGCTGCCACCACACGGGCGGTCCGGCGACGAGCCCGAGCCCGAGCTCGTGCGCCATCGCCGCGCGCAACTTCGACTTCACCTGGGCGCGTGGGCGCTCTGCGACGGCCGCCGACAGCTCGACGTCGCGCTTCACCGACAGGTACTCGCCCAGACACGCGGCACAGGTGACGAGGTGCTGCTCGACCTCGCTGCGCGGCCCTTCGTCGATGACGCCGAAGTGAAAGCCCACCAGCTCGTTCCGAATCGTCTCGCAGCTCACGCGGCCACCTCTTCCTTCAAGCGCTTCACCAGCTCGTGCATTCGCGACTTCACCGTGCCGAGCGGAACACCCAGCACGTCGGACAGTTCTTCGTACGACAGGCCACCGGCGCGCAGGTGGTACAGCTCGCTGAGTGACGGCGGCAGCTTCGAGACCGCCACCTTCAGCGCCTCGGCCGTCTGACGATGCTGAAGCACCTGCTCGGGTTGCGCGCTCAGCTCGGCGACCTCCATCAACACCGCGACGCCGTCGCTCGCCTTCGCCGACCGCTGTCTGGTGCGCACGCGGTTGAGGCACAGATGCCGCGCCACCTGAAAGAGCCACGCCTTGAAGCTGCGCGCGCTCTTGCCCGCGTCACGTTCTCGCAGCACGGCCAGGAAGGCCTCGTGCAGCACGTCTTCCGCTTCGGTCGCGTCGTTCAGCTGCCGTCGCAGGAAGCCGAAGAGCGGCGCCTCGTACCGCTCGTACAGCACGTCGAACGCGCGCAGGTCGCCGTCCACCAACGCGCGGTACAACGTCTCGTCGGAGCGCTCGAACACGGTGGAGCTCAGGCGGCGCGCGGCGCGGGCTTCGAGTGCTTGAACGCCGCGACCGCCGAGATGAGGCACGCGATGACGATGATGACGTTCGAGAGCACCAGGTTGTTGAGCGACTCGGCGATGCCGGTGGCTCCGATGGGAAGCTGCTCGGCCACCGTCGTCTTCGCGACGTAGCGCATGGTGTTGATGAGGCCCATCGCGGTGCCGAGCAGCCCGCTCGAGAACGTGAGCGCGCCGAACACGAACGTGAGCCAGCGCCGCTCGGGCTGGGGAATCGACATGACGGCCGAGGCCACGAGCGCGAACCCGAACAGCATCGTCGGAATCATGCCTGCGCCGCCTTCTTCGAAGAACGTTCCCATGTGCTCGGCTCCGGTGAGGTTGGTGACGAATCGAAGGAACCGCTCAGGGAGAAAGGTTCGAACGACTCGTCAGTTCGCCGGGAAGCCGGGCCGTCTCGCGGGGTTACGGCGCGAGCTGGGTGAAGGTGTCGCTCAGGTCGGGGCCGTTGGCGTTCACGTCGGTCCACTCCACGACGTACCAGCCCGAGGTGAGCGCGGCGCGCATGGGCAGCAGCACGTTCTGGAAGTACCAGGCGCCCGCCGTGGTGCCCTCGCCGTAGAAGCCGCCGGTGTTCAACACGACCGAGCCGATGGGCGTGCGCACGAGCTGAATCACGAAGATGTCGTGGGTGGGGCCGAGCGTCGAGGCAGCTCCGGTCGCCACCACGCCGCCGTCACGCAAGCTGAGCTGGTACTGGGTCGAGCTGCTGGTGTCGCGCACCGGCGCAAGGTTCACCGTCTCGAGCCAGCCGATGGAGCGCTGGAAGAACGAGCCGCCGCCGACGCAGAGCATCGGGCCGGTGAGAATGGGTTCTCCCGTGACGGCGTCGAGGACGCCCGAGTCGAGCTGGCGCGTCGCCGAGGCCGTGACGGTGGGAGGACACGACGCCGCGAGCGCGTTCGCCATCGAGAGCCCTGCGTCGTCGTCTTCACGCAGCCCGTCGAGCACTGCGAGCGAGCGACTCACCTGGCAGACGTTCGAGAGCACGCTCGTGCGGCACGAGGCATTTCCGCAGAACGATTCACTCGCGCAGGCCTGGTTGCACATGCCGCAGTGCGAGGGGTCGCGTGATGGGTCGACACAGTGGGCGTCGCAGCAGGTGAAGCCGGGCGTCGTGCAGTTCGCGGGAATCGTGCACGGTGCGCTGCACAGACCTGAGCCGCAGCTGCGCGAGGTGTCGCACTCGGAGTCGCTCGTGCAAGTGACGCAGTCATGGCTGGGAAGACAGAGGCCGCTGCGGCAATCGGAGCCCGTGCGACAGCCGCGAACGCACGCGCCTTGCGTGGAGCAATACGTGCCGGCGTCGCAGGTGTCGTTCGAGGTCTGGCACTGCACGCAGAGGCTTCGGCTCGTGTCGCAGAACGGGGTGCTGCCGTTGCAGTGCTGGTTGGTAAGGCAATCGGCGCAGCCGCCGTCGGAGAGACACTGCCGAGTTCCGCAGCCGCAGCCCGCGTCGGGGGCTCCAGCGTCGATCGTTCCACCAGCACTCCCGCCTGCGACGGAGCCACCTGCGTTTCCACCAGCGACGGAGCCGCCCGCGTTTCCACCCGCGACGGAGCCGCCCGCGTTTCCGCCAGCGATGGAGCCGCCTGCGTTTCCACCCGCGACGGAGCCGCCCGCGTTTCCACCAGCGACGGAGCCGCCTGCGTTTCCACCAGCGACGGAGCCGCCCGCGTTTCCACCAGCGACGGAGCCGCCCGCTGCTCCGCCGGCAGTGCCGCCACCAATGGAGCCGCCACCAGCGCCTCCGCCAGTTCCGCCGTCCGTGCCTTCACTGCCTCCGCACGAGACGATCACCGCGAAGACCAACCCCGCGCCGACCAATCGAGAACTCATGGCTGCCTCCCCACGCACAGCGTAGCGCCGATATTCGAGAGCACCACGCGCTATAGGGTACGCGTGATCACCTGGTTCGAGCCGCAGCCCTCGAGTGCAGAACTCCCGGCGCGGCTGAACAGTCCCTTCGACGTTGGTGAACCAACTCCACTCGTCCGCCGTGCGATCGATCAGGTCATGCAACAGTTGCGTGACGGCATGATTGGCGACGACCTTCCGGTGTCAATTCTGCACGGCGCCGACGGCGGGAAGATGTTCGGCGTGCTGGTCGTGCGTTCGGCCGAGGGGCGCGTCGGGTTCGTGAAGGCGTTCTCAGGGCAGCTCAAACAACGCTGGGACGTCGAGGGCTGGGTGCCTCCGGTGTTCGACCGAGCCGCGCGCGCCGAGCTGGAACCGCGTGGTGAGCGCGTCGTGAAGCAGCTCACCGCCCGCTACGAGTCGTTTCGTGATTCGCCAGAGCGCGCCGAGCTGCACGCCGCGAAACGAATGCTCGACGAAGCGAACGAGGCCACGCGGGCCGAGCTGAAACGCATTCACGAAGCGCGACGCCTCGAACGTCGTCGCGAGCGCGACGAGCTCAAACGGGAAGGGAAGGACACGCCCGAAGCGATGCGCGCGCTCGATCGTCGAAGCCAGGCTGACGACACCGAGCTTCAGCAGACGAAGCGTTCGTTCAAAGCCGAGCGCGAGGCGATCGACGAGCTGCTCCGCCGTGATGCGCGACGATTGAATGCCCTCGAGCGCCTGCGCCGCATCGTCTCGCAGGTCGTGTCGTGGCAGATCTACGACACGTACCTCTTCGTGAACGGGCGAGGGCAGCAGCGCTCGTTGCGCGCGTTGTTCGAGCCGACGGTTCCCTCTTCGGGCACGGGTGACTGCGCGGCGCCGAAGCTCATCACCTGGGCGTTGCGAAACGGGTTCACGCCGCTGGGGCTGGCCGAGTTCTGGTGGGGCGCGCCTCCTCCCGGTGGTGGTCGCGTCGAGGGCTCCCTGTTCCCCGCGTGCAAGGACAAGTGCGGGCCGCTGCTCCCGTTCCTGCTCGAGGGCCTCGACGTCGCGCCGTCACGCCGGTTTCAGCCTGGCGCGCTGCGTTCGCACGAACTCGAGGTCGTTCACGAAGACCCGCACTTCGTGGTGGTGAACAAACCCGAAGGCCTGCTCTCGGTGCCGGGAACGGATGCGAGCGTCACCGACTCCGTGCTCGCGCGCATGCAGGAGCGCTTCCCCAACGCGATGCTCGTGCACCGCCTCGACGTCGAGACCTCGGGGCTGTTGTTGGTGGCGCTCGACGAGCCGACCTACGTCGCGCTCCAGGCGCAGTTCATCGAGCGCACGGTGCACAAGCGCTACGTCGCGGTGCTCGACGGCGTGCTGGAGCGCGACTCGGGTGACGTCTCGCTTCCATTGCGAGTCGACCTCGAGCAGCGGCCTCGTCAGCTCGTCGACTTCGAGCACGGCAAGCCGGCCGAGACGCACTTCGAGGTCGTGGAGCGCGCGAATGGACGCACGCGCGTGCACTTCTTCCCGAAGACGGGGCGAACGCATCAGCTCCGCGTTCACTCGGCGCACGCGCAGGGGCTCGGGCTACCCATCGTCGGAGATCGGCTCTACGGCCGGCCGGAGCGGCGACTGCTGCTGCACGCCGAGCAGCTCGAGTTCTCTCACCCCGTCACGGGAGCGCGCGTCGTCGTCGAAGCGAAAGCGCCGTTCTGACCTGGCCGTTCGTTCGATCGAACGTCGCCGCTGATCCATACTCGGCCTGTCGATGTCGCTCGCCGCCACAAGCCTGTTGCTGATCAGCCTGAGCGCGGCGCCCGCTCCGCAGAAGGTCACGTTGATCTTCGGTGGCGACGTCATTCCGCACGAGCCGGTGAAGAAGGTCGCCGAGAAGCACGCGCGGTTCTCGAAAGATGGCACGCCGCTCAACGACTACGGCTGGGGCCACGTGTTCGGGCCGCTCTCGCCGGTCTTCCGAGCGTACGACTTCGCGATCGTGAACCTCGAGACGCCGGTCACGCGAGAGGAGCAGAAGGAAGTGAAGGAGATGCTGTTCAACGCGCCGCCGGCGCTGCTCGCGGGGCTGAAGTCGTCGGGCGTCGACGTGGCGACGTTCGCGAACAACCACTGCCTCGACATGCACCCCGAGGGCATCACCTCGACGCGCGACGAGCTCGACGCAGTGGGGCTGCTGACGGCGGGCGCGGGAAGAACCGAAGCCGAGGCGTGGAAGCCGCTCATTCTCGAGAAAAACGGCGTGCGCATCGCGCTCATCGCGGTGAGCCGGTGGTTGAACAAGTTTCACAACAAGGGCGGGCCGGGAGACCCTCACGTGCCGGTGGTGCCGTACCTCGAGGAGCCGATCGGTGGCGGTCGCACCTTCGATGAGTTTTTCGCGCACATTCGCGAGACGGCGAAGACAGTCGACGCGGTCATCGTCACCATTCACTGGGGTGCGGAGTACGTGCACGAGCCGATGAGCTACGACCGGGAGCTCACGCGCGGCATGCTCGACGCGGGCGCGCTGGTGGTGATCGGCTCTCACCCGCATGTGCTGCAACCTGTCGTGCCGCAGCGCTTGAGAGATGGTCGCGTCGGCGTCGTCGCGTACTCGCTCGGCAACCTCGTCTCGAACCAGGACTACAACGTGGCCGACGGAACGAAGCGCGACGGCCTGCTGCTCGGGCTCGAGGTGACGCGCACGAAGCCGGGCGGCCCCGTCATCGTGACGAAGGTGACGCCGGTGGGCATCGGCACCGAGAACCGCACCGGTCGCGAACACCGCAACGTGCAGCCCGTGGTGCTCGACGACGAGATCGCCGCCGTGAAGGAGCGCCTCGCCGAGCTGTCGTTTCGCGAGAGCAAGGCCACCACGAAGGAGCGTCGCTCACTCGTCGACCGGCTCGACATTCTCGAGGTTCGTCAGCGCCGCGTGCGCGAGATGATTGGCGCCGTGCCTGGAATGCCGTCGCCGGCCGTTCAACCGGGCGCGATTCCAATGGGCGCGATGCCCGTACGCTGACGGTCGCTTCCGACCCCTGTGTCCGAAGCGACCCGACCCGCTGGTGGGTAAACAGGCGCACCTCCACCTGATCCATGCGGGCACCCCGTGTGCACAGCCACGCGCCATGGCTCGGCTGAACCAGCTCTTCGAGTACCTCTTCGTGAACGCTGGCAGCGTGCTCGCCCTCGATTCCGGCACCACCGGCGTGTTCGAGCAGGAAGGCTCTGCGCCGTTCCCCGTGTTCCGTTCCCCGCTCTCGAGCGGGCAGATTCTGCTGCTCTTCGCCGACGTCGTTCCGAAGACGCTCTCGACGCAGCTGCTCTCGGGCGTGCCCGTCGAGTTCCAGCACGAGACCGCCTTCGGCATCGTTCACGTGCACATGACGCTCAGCGGTGACGATCTTCGCGTGACCGCGCGCGCCGTGAAGAAGGGGCCGCCGACGCTGGTGCCCATCAATGGAGGCCAACTCGGTCAGCTCGGCCCACCACCGCCCGACCTCGCGACGACCAGCCCCACCACCCGCTTCGCGCTGCGTGCGCTCATGGCCGAGATGGAAGCGCGCCGCGCCACGCACCTGCACCTCTCGTCGGGCGGAGCCGCGCTGCTTCGCGTCGACGGTCACCTCGTGCCGGTGCAGGCCATCGCCTTCTCTGATCAGCAGCTGCAGGAAGAGCTCGACTCCATCGCGCCGCCTGCGCTGCGTGAGGCCTTTCGCGAGACGACCCGCGTCGACTTCTCGCACGTCACCGACAGCTCGGTGTTCCACGTCGCCGCGCAGCAGTCGCGCTCGGGCCTCTCCATCGTCGTTCGCCACCTGCCGCGCGCGGTTCCGTCGATCGGCTCGCTCGGTCTTCCGCAAGAGCTCGTTCAGGCCATGGCAGGCAGCGGCTTGTGGGTGCTCGCAGGCCCGCCCGGCAACGGCGTCACCACGTCGCTCGCGAGCGTGATTCAGACCGTCGTCTCGCAGCGGCCGGTCTCGGTGTGGTCGCTCGAGTCGCCCATCGAGTACGTGCTCACGCCCGGCCCAGGCCCGCTCAGCCAGCTCGAGGTCGGCGCGCACGTCGGCTCGTTCGCTCAGGGACTGCGCGACGCGATTCACGACGACGTCGACGTGGTGATGGTGAGCGAGCTCGACTCTGCCGAAGTGCTGCGTGAAGCGCTCACGCTGGCCGAGCGCGGCAAGCTCGTCGTCGGTTCGATGCACGCACGCGGCGCCTCACAGGCCGCAGAGAAATTGGTTCACCTCACGCAGGGAAACCCGGCCGCGCGGTGGCAGCTCGGGCAGACGCTGCGGGGCGTGTTCGCGCAGGTGCTCGCGCGCAACACCGAAGGTGGCAAGTCACTCGCCTGGGAGCTGCTGCCAGGCGTCGCTTCCGTCCGCTCTGCCGTCGCGGACGGACAGGTATCGGCGTTTCCGTCGTTGCGGACACGCACGCTGGAGTTGGGTCTTTCCGAGCTGGTCTCGGCGGGGCTGCTCGAGCGCGAAGAAGCCCTCTCGGTGGCGCCCGATCGGTCGCTGATGGAGGCCGTGCTCGCACGACCTTCACCCGCCGGTCGCAGCGCTGCCTGAGGGGTTCGACGGAGGGCATCCAACAAGGTGGAGGCCTCGCCTCGCTCGTGAATGACGAGGCCCCCACCTTTTCCTCGCGGCGGTAGGGTGCGCGCGCCATGCCCACCACGCTCAGCCCTCCGTCGACGCCCATCGAACTCATCGGCAACACGCCGATGCTCAAAGTCACCCGCCTCGACACCGGCCCGTGCGAGCTCTTCTTGAAGCTCGAGTCGCACAACCCCGGCGGCAGCATCAAAGATCGCATCGGCCTGTCGATGATTCGCGCCGCCGAAGAGGCCGGCCTCGTGGGCCCGAACCAGAAGAAGCTCGTCGAAGCGACCGCCGGCAACACTGGCCTGGGCCTCGCGCTCGTCGCTGCGGTGAAGGGCTACCAGCTCACCCTCGTCATCCCCGACAAGATGAGCCAGGAGAAGATCGCGCACCTCAAGGCCATGGGCGCGAACGTGGTGATGACGCGCTCCGACGTCGGCAAGGGCCACCCGCAGTACTACCAGGACGTCGCCCAGCGCATCGCGAAGGAGACCGGCGCCTTCTACGTGAACCAGTTCGAGAACCCGGCGAACCCGAAGGCCCACGAAGAGAGCACTGGCCCCGAGATCGCGAAGCAGCTGAACAACGACCTCGACGCGATGATCGTCGGCGTCGGCTCGGGCGGCACGCTCACCGGCCTCGCCAACGCGTTCAAGAAGTCGATGCCGAAGTGCGAGATGGTGCTCGCCGACCCGAAGGGCTCGATCCTCGCGGACTACATCTCGACTGGCAAACTCGGCCAGGCCGGCAGCTGGGTCGTCGAGGGCATCGGCGAAGACTTCATTCCCACCATCTGCGACCTCTCGAGCGTGAAGAAGGCCTACACCATCACCGACACCGAGAGCCTCGAGACCGCGCGCGAGCTGCTGCGCAAAGAGGGCGTGCTCGCCGGCTCGTCGTCGGGAACGCTCATCGCCGCTGCGCTCAAGTATTGCCGCGAGCAGAAGACGAAGAAGCGCGTGTGCACCTTCGTCTGCGACTCGGGCAACAAGTACCTGTCGAAGATGTTCAACGACTATTGGATGATCGATCAGGGCTTCATCAAGCGTGAGACGAAGGGCGATCTGCGAGACGTCATCTCGCGGCACTTCGACAACGACGCGGTGGTGACGGTGGCTCCCGACGACACCCTGCTGACGGCGCTCGCGCGCATGAAGCTGTACGACGTGTCGCAGCTGCCCGTGCTCGATCAAGGCAAGCTCGCTGGCATCGTCGACGAGTCCGACCTGCTCTTCGCGACCGTCGACGACGAGAAGAAGCTGAAGCTCTCGGTGCGCGAGGTGATGGTGACGCGCCTGCGCCTCAAGACGGTTCAGGTGAACACGCCGCTGCGCGAGCTGACCCCCATGCTCGACTCGGGCTTCGTGCCCATCGTGATGGACGGCGACACGTTCTGCGGGCTCATCACTCGCATGGACGTGCTCAACCACCTGCGTCGCCGCCTCAAGCCGGTCTAGCCAGCACGGCCACTCTCGCGCTCTGATGCAGCGCGGGTGGAGACGACGAGAAGCTCACAGCCTGCGATGGCCCCGGTCGGGCGGGTGGGCCGCTGCGCCACCTGCGCGGCGTTCACCTACGACGCGGAGCTGCCGGAAGAAGACCTGCGCCGCCTCGTGCTCGAGACCGAGGGCCGCGTGCTGACGACGCTCGTTCACCGCACCGACGGCCGGGTCATGACGGTCGACTGCGGCCACGGGACGATTCGCACCGGGCGACGCTCGAGTGGCCGCAGGCTCCTGATGCTCGGTGGCGCAGTCGTGGTGCTGGCCCTCGGCGCCCGCCTGCTGTGGCCACGGCCCGTGATGGACGATCAGCACGACCAGGCCATCGACGGCGTGGAGCGGCCGACGCCCGTTCCTTCAACGCCCATCGCCGAGCTGCCCGCTCCGCCCACCACGCAGCCGGTCGCTCCGCAGACCTTCGTGATGATGGCGCCCGCACCCGAGGTTCGGCCGGTCTCCCAACCCATCATCTCGGAGGCCATGCGTGTCGACGTGCACCTCGCAGACCTCACCCACACATGGGACCGCCACATCGTGCAGACCAGCCAGGTCGTCGATGCGCTCGAGGGTCAGCTCGAGCCAGTGCGTGGCTGCTACCGCTCGACGCTCGAGACCTCACACGGTTACCGCGGCGTGCTGACGACGCGGCTCTTCGTCGAGCGTGATGGGCGCGTGTCGCGACTCTCGCTCTCGTCGACCAACCGGCAGACCGCCAACGAGGCGCTCGAGCGCTGCGTCGAGTCGTCCATGAAGGCCATGGAGTTTCCCGTGTGGGGCTCGGGTCAGGTCGCGTTTCGTCTCGTCTTCTCTGGAGCGCTCTGAGTGTTCCACCCGCGTGGGCCCTCGTTGTTCGAGCTGGCGCAACAGGCGCTGACGTCGACCGAGCGCGGGTACGACCTGCTGGCGCGCAAGTTCGAGGTCACCCCGTTCCGTACGCCCGATGTGCTGCTCGCGCCGTTCTTCGCGCACGTGTTCGCGAATGGCTCCGTCGCTTCGGCGCTCGACGTCGCGTGCGGCACCGGCGCGCAGCTGAAGTACCTGGCGCCGCACGTCACGCGCCGGCTCACCGGCGTCGACTTTTCGCAGGGCATGCTCGACGAGGCCGCGCGGCAGTTGCCCGACGTGAAGCAGCTCGAGCTTCGTCGCCTCGACGCACGCGCGCTGCCCTTCGCGCAGGAGTTCGACCTGGTCACCAGCGCGGGCGCCTTCGGTCACTTCGTCGGTGCCGATGAAGACGCGCTGCTCGACGGCATCTCGCGTGCGTTGGTGCCGGGTGGGCGGTTCGTCTTTCTCACCACGCCGA
>JAEUJR010000346.1 GCA_016793585.1 Archangium sp. | reverse complement strand
TGACGTCGGCTGAGACGCCAGACGCACGAAAGCCCGGCCCCCCTCCGTGGGACGCCGGGCTTTCTTGTTTCAGCAGATCGACTTCGATTCAGAACTTGTCGGCGAGATCCGAGAGCACGGGAATGCGCCAGCGCTCGCCGTTGAGGCCCTTCACCAGGCCCAGCACGCTCAGAATCAGCCCGCCGAGCCCTCCGACGACGGCCGTGCAGATGCCGATCACGATGAACGAGAGCGGAATCGAGATGAGCATGATCGCGAAGGTCGCGGCGAAGATCACCAGCGCCTGCTTGGCGTGCCACTTGATGTACTCGTCATCCTTCACCGTGAGGAACGGGATGAGCGCGAGCGGAATACCGAAGACGTTGCCGCCGTAGGCGAGGAAGAGGTGAATCTTGTTCTCTTCCTTCACGGTCTCGCGGGTCGGCACGGACTGAATGGGAGCTTGCTGCTGCTGCTGATCCTGCGGCGTCATTCGCACTCCAAAATAGGGGGAATTCACCTCGACAGCGCTCACGTCGTAGGGCGCGCCCGATGGGCCGTCAAGGCACCAGCGGCTCGCCCCCCATTCGCACCTCGCAGCCCCGCAACCGACGCACCGACGACTTGATCGCGTACTTGTGATCGCGCGTGAGCGTGAGTTGTGGTGGCGCGGTGATCTCGAGCTGCGTCAGCCCGGCCGGCCCCAGCAGCACCAGCACCGCCGCGAGGCGCGAGAGCCGATCATCGGAGTCACGAACGCCGTCACCCGAGAGGTGCACGTGCAGTCGACTCCAGGTGCTGTCGCGCTCGAGACAGAAGAGCAGGCCCGGCGCTTCGATGCTCCAGATGCGCCCACCCGGCCAGAGGCGCTCCAGCTCGTCGTGGTGCTCGGCGGGCAGACACAGCCACGTCCCGATGCCCTCGAACACGCCGTAGGGAACGACGAGACGCAGCTCGGGAATGCGCGAGGCGATGTGCAGCTGCGTGCGCAACGAGTCGTAGGTCGCGAAGGCATGCGGCGAGGCGAAGAGCAGTCGAGAGACGAGCTCCCAGCGAGGCACGGCGTGGGCGATGGCCAGCCCCTTCAGCGGCTCCAACGCCTTCTCCAGCAGACCGTTGTCGCAGATGCCGAGGGCCTCGAGGCTGAAGGGCAGCGGGGCCCCCTCGAGGGCTCCCACGGCATCGGGGTGGAGCGTCAGGCAGGTCACCGACGCGAGCGAAGGCTGCCGAAGGAACTGGCCGAGCGGCTGCGGCTTTCGCAGGGTCGAGGCATCGAGGGTGCGCACCGTCGCCAGCCGCGGCTCGTCGCTCATCGACAGCAGATCGGCGGGCCGGGCGTTGAACGCGAGCACGAGCGTCTCGAGGAAGCCGCCCTCGAAGGTCGAGCCCGCAGGGTCGGCGATCACTTCGAGCGGCCCGAGCCAACGCCGCGAGTGGGTGTTGACGATGCTCTTGAGCCGGCGCTTCTCGGCCATCGTGAGCGTCTCGCGGGTCGCGAGCGCGATCACCTCGGCGCGTGGGTCACCCTGCTCTGCCAGATGATCGGCGTAGACGAGGCGCGGCTCAGGGTCGAAGGGCCGTACCGCGATCTGGCGAAGCAGCTCGTCTTCCGTCACCGAGCCGACGCTACTTCAGCTGCCAGCGTCGGGCGCGGCTTCGGGGGCCGGGGCCGCAGGAGCAGCCACCGGCGCGGGTGGAGGGGTCGCGGCCTTCGCCTTGAGCGCAGCCTCGGCCTCGTCGGCGAGCGGGCATGGCGAGACGCCCGTTGCGGCGGCCTCCTTGCGAAGCAGCGCCAGCTTCTCGGTGTTGTTCATCGAGCCCAACGACAGGAACACCTTCTTCGCCTTGGGCGAGTGAATGTTCTCGAAGAGGTACCCGCCGATGATCTGGCCCTCGTCTTCGGTGTTCGGCGGGATCTTCACGTGCGAGCGGACGTTGCAGACCGTCTCGACGTCCTTCTTGTACCCGTCACAGCCGACCAGCAGGAACAACGTCACGACCAGCGCGAGCGTTCTCATGCGGCGCACCGTATTCCTCCCGTTCAGCAGCGCGCGGAAAGTCGTCCGTCAGATCGACGCGCCCTGACGCGGGGGGACTCGACGCAGGCCGTCCCTTGTGGGCCACGTTCACCATCAGTCGTCACCAGAGCAGGCCGTCACTGCGCTTCGCGTCGGCGACGGCGCTGGCTGCTTCACGGGCGTCATCGATCAACCGAAACTGCGCCTCCTCGGTTCCCAGCGAGGCGGTCAGCCGCGCGCCGGTCGGCCCATGGCACCCTGAGCAGGTCGACGCCGACGGAAATCGTGACGTGAAGTCGGGCATGCACGTCGCCCCCACGGGAATCAGCGCATCACGCGGCAAGAGCTCGAGCCCGCCGGAGTCGTCGAGGCTTCTCACGAGCGTCGAGCGCTTTCCTTCCAGTACGTCGTTCGCCAGCGCGCCGATCGCTTCGGGAATGAAGCCCTGCGCGCGGGCCTGACGGGTCTCGAGCAACGTGATGAACGGTGCGGCGACCAGCTCCCCTTCCCTCGTGCGCACGAGCGGAGCACCGGTGATCACGAAGCGGCTGCCTTCTGGAAACGGCTCTGGCCAACGCGAGACGAGCTGCTCGATCGCAGCGCGGCCCGACGGGTGATGCACGAAGACGCGAAAGACGAGGCGGTGCCCGTGACGCTCGGCGTGACGTGTGGTGCGGCGCCACGCGCCGTGCTCGCGTGAACGAGACGCGACCTCGAGCCACCCGTCACGCGTCGAGAAGCCGGCCAGCAGGTGTGGGTACCGCCGCTCCACGGCGCCTTCATTGGAGTGCAGCCCGTCGAGGACCTCACGGGGCAACGAGACGTGCTTCATCAACGTCACCAGCTTCGTCCTGATGGCTTCGAGCGCGGCCCAGTCGGCCCCCGGCTGGGTTGCGATCTCGGCGGTGATCGCGTCGACCCGCTCCCAGAGATCGTTCTGAAAGAGGATCGCCGCGACTGGAGCCGAGACAGGGTCGATCGTCATCGCTTCGTCGATGGCCCGCTCGAGAGCAGCACGCCGCGCCGGTGCCTCGAGGAACGAGACCTGCTCGCCGATGAAGGCGAGCGGCTCGTCACGCCCAAGCACCACCTCGTTCGTCACCATCGGCTCGGCGCGAATCGCCAGCGGGTCGCGGCCCAGACACCCACCATCGACCGCGCATGAAGGAACCCCCACCTGCACGCGGCGCTCGAACGCCAGCGCGAACACCTTCGACCAGGCGGGCACGCCATAGACGTCTTCAGGAACATCGGCGACCTCGTGCACGGCCCAGGTCGTCATCGCGCGCGCCGCTGGCGCGATCGGCTTCACGGGCTCCCTGCACTTGCAGCCCGCCACCAGCAACAGCACGACGACGAAGATCCGCACGAGGCCCCCACGAACGACGAAGCGGAGCGTTCCACGCAGGAGCGCTCCGCCTCGGTGATGCACTCAGCCTTCGAAAAGTCTCAGCCGAGGAAGCCGCGGGCGATGCCCATCAGCTCGACGTTCGCGGCGACCGACTTGGCGAACGCCTCTTTCTCGCTGGCCGACAGCTCGAACTCGAACACCTTCTCGGCGCCCTTGGCCGACAGCACCACGGGCACGCCGACGAACGCGTCTTTCACGCCGAACTCACCCTGCAGCTCGACCGAGCACGGCAGCACGCGCTTCTGGTTGCGCACGATCGCCTCGACCATGAGGCAGGTGCCGGCACCGGGCGCGAGCCACGCCGACGTGCCGATGAGCGCCGTCAACGTCGCGCCGCCCTTCTTGGTGTCGTCGACGACCTTCGTGAGCTGCTCGGCGGTGAGGAACTTCGAGACCGGCACGTTGCCGATCGTCGCCGTCGAGAGCACGGGCACCATGTCTTTGTCGGTGTGCGCGCCGAGAACGATCGCGTGCACATCTTCGACGCTGACGCCCGCGGCCCTCGCGAGGTAGGTGCGGAAGCGGGCCGAGTCGAGCACGCCGGCCGAGCCGATCACGCGCTCACGGGGGAAGCCCGTGACCTGCTTCGCCACGAAGACCATCGCGTCGAGCGGGTTCGAGACGACGATCAGCACCGAGTCGGGCGCGTGCGTCTTCACGTTCTTGCAGATGTCGCGAACGATGCCCGAGTTGATGTTGATGAGCTCTTCACGCGACTGACCCGGCTTGCGGGGAACACCGGCCGTCATGACGACGACGTCGGCGCCAGCCATCGCCTCGGGCTTGTCGGTGGCGACGAAGTTCGTGTTGTTGAACCCTTCCCACGCGCCGCACTGCGTGAGGTCGAGCGCACGGCCTTCGGCGGCAGTCGCCTTGAGGTCGATGAGCACGAGATCGCCGAGCTCCTTCAGCACGGCCCACTGCGCGACCGCCGCGCCGACGTTTCCACCTGCTCCAACGATCGCAATCTTCGGACGCTTCACCATGGTGTTGTCTCCTGTTCTTTCCAGTTGAAGAGCGGTTGCCCACTCACATGTTGGCGATGATCGCCTTGCCGAACTCGCTGCACTTCACCTCGGTCGGGTTGTGGCCTTCCTGCTTCATGAGGCGCGCGAAGTCGTAGGTGACGGTGCGCTTGCTGATGGCGCCGTCCATGCCCTTGATGATCAGATCGGCGGCCTCGTTCCAGCCCATGTGGCGCAGCATCATCTCGGCCGAGAGAATGACGGAGCCCGGGTTCACCTTGTCGAGGTTGGCGTACTTGGGCGCGGTGCCGTGGGTCGCCTCGAAGACGGCGTGGCCGGTGACGTAGTTGATGTTGCCGCCCGGAGCGATGCCGATGCCGCCGACCTGCGCGGCGAGCGCGTCAGAGAGGTAGTCACCGTTCAAGTTCAGCGTGGCGATCACGTCGAACTCGTCGGGGCGCGTGAGCACCTGCTGCAGCGTGATGTCGGCGAT
>JAEUJR010000329.1 GCA_016793585.1 Archangium sp. | reverse complement strand
ATGGGCATCACGAAGCTCCTCGTCACCGACACCGGCGGCGCCCAGTTGGGACGGGTAGGGGAGGCTGTCCTGCACCGAGCCATCCTTGCTGCGTACCGCGCAGCGGGCAATCGAACGCCGCTTTACGACGACCTCGTCATCGAGCTTGAGCAGCTCGATGGCGACGACGAGGACCGACAACAAGCGCGCCGCATGGCGAAGGTACTGCGCTCAACCCTCGCCGGGCCCATCGGCCGACTCATCAACCAGCCGACGCGCGTCGTCCTCAACAACCAATTCGTCGTTTTCGACCTCAAGGGCCTCGAGTCCCTCGGCGAGCTCGCGAGCGTCATGCTGCTCGTGGTCAGCAGCTTCGTCTGGGGGATGGTGGGCCGAAAGCGCAACCGCCTCGCATGGCTCGTCTATGACGAGTGCTGGGCGCTCATGCGGCACCCAACGGCTGCCGAAGTCCAGTCGGAGCTCTACCGCACGGCCCGCAAGCTCAATGTTGGTGTCGTCTCGGTCACGCAAAAGCTCGAGGACTTCACCGCATCGCCCACCGCACGCGCCGTGTTGTCGAACGCGACCAACACGTTCCTCCTCAAGCACCGAGAGGATGACATCCCCATCGTGACCGACCTCCTCGGTCTCAACCCCCGAGAAGTCGAATTGCTCAAAGACCTCAAGCGCGAAAAGGGCAAGTACGCCGAGATTTTCGTCAAACAAGAGAGTGGCTCCGCGTTGCTTCGCTACAGCCCCTCTCCCTGGGAGTACTGGCTCAACACGACCGACCCGGCTGATCGCGAGCTCGAAGACACGGCCCGAGCAGCCGCCGGTGGCGACCGCCTCAAAGCGCTCCGCGCACTCGTCGCGTCACACCCGAACGGCGCAGCAGGTGCCTCCACCACTCGAAAGGAACCTCGTCATGAATGACTCCGTCGTCGTCCGTCTCCTCGCAACTTGGCTGTCGCTCTCGCTCGCCCTCACACCTCGTGTCGCGTCCGCGAGCATCTTCGGTGAAGAGAACATCGCCCTCGCCACCCTCGTCGCTCAGGGAGTCAGCGAGCTCCAGCAAGTCAGCCAGGCCATCCAGACAGCCCGCCAGCAGCTCGAGTTCGCCCGCGACGTGTACGCTGGCGTGAACGAATTTCGAAACTTCGACCCGCAGACCTTCCTCGACACGCAGAAGCAGCAGTGGCTCAGCCAGGTGCCTCTCGCGAACGAGGTGCAGTCCTTCGTCTCCGATGTGCGTGACAATGGGTTGAACGGAGGCCGGTTCGACGCCCAATCGCTCGCTGGGCGCTTTGACGTCTACCGCGAGGCCTACCGAGCTCGGCAAGCAGCCCAGTCGCTCGGCGGCTCGGTCGCTCCGTACGACGCGCGTACCGCGCTCTCGGTCTCGCGCGAAGCAGAGCGCGCCTTCGCCAGTCCATCGGTTCGCCAGCAACTCACTGCGCAGCCCGAAGCGTCGACCTTCTCAGAAGGACTCTTTGCTGCAGACGCCGCTCGGGTGGACCCGCAGCTCCTCTCGCTCTACGCGCAGCGTCGCGCTGCTGCGAAAGAAGCCGAGTACCAGGCCTTCAAGCTGACGGCCGAGGCGATGGGCGCCAGCCCTGGCAAGGCCCAACAACTCGCAGCCATGGCAACGGGCCTGTCGGCACAGGAGCTCGCGCGCATCGACGACAAGATGGCAACCAGCGTCACGCTGCAACAGCTCGACCGCCAGGAGAAGGCGGTAGGCGCTGCTGTCGAGCGACGCGACTTCGAGCTGCTCTACGAAAACGCCGCGTCTTCGCTCAAGCGCCGCGCCAAAGGGCCGACGCGCTCTGAAGGCGACGCCTACGGGTGGGAGCGCTGATGTCCTCGCCCATCTACTCGACGCCAGACGGCGTCTCGCTCTTCGTCGGCATCTCGTCGACGGGCTCTCTCGTTCCACTTGGCATTGGCTACGGGCTGATCGCCACCGGCACGCTGCTCCGTCTTGTCCAGGAGCAGCTCAAGGCAGCAACCGGACAGCAGCCGAACTTCGCCCTCGTGTACGCCGAGGCCATCACCTGCATCGCGCTCCTGATGCTTCAAGGCTCCATCGCGCACCAGGTCTGGGACACGGCGCAGCACATCGCCACCACCATCTACCCAGACTCGAAGCAGCAGGCCGCGACCCATGCGCTCCTCAGCGTGCTCGACCGGTTCAAGGACTACCAGTTCAGCATCCTCAGCGTCGGCGCCGCTGCACGCGACTCTGCGGTGGTCATCATCGCTGCTGGCGCCTGGCTCCTCACGTTGCTGGCCCACTGGCAACTCGAGACGCTGCAGGTGGCCGTGTTCAACGTCGTCTTCGCGTTCGCACCCATCCTCATTGGGCTGTCGATGTTCGGCTTCGGCGGCCGACGAATCTGGTTCGCCGCCCTCGTCGAAGTCGCCTCGTGGAGCATCACGATGGCCATCGTCTACAAGACCATCGACGGGGCGATGCACAGCTACCTCGCTGAGGCCCGCACCCTCGACCTCTCGAGCGGTCGTTTTCTCGACGTCATCAGCCTGCTGAGCTTCATGGCCTCGCTTCCGTTCGTCGTGCCAGTCGTCACTGGGCGCCTCATCGGAACTGCGGCCCTCGGCGCGCTCGCCAACGTCACTGCCGGCGGAACACTCGCCGACCGATTCTTCGGCTCCGGTCGTCAAGCGGCGCAGGAACTCGGCGGCGGCATCAAGCCCGGCGCATCGGACATGTCGAGCCACACCGAGGCCGAGGCGAACGCCTCGATTCTGAAACGACCCGGTGACTGACGTTCCACTCAAACCGACACACAGCCGCCATGCTCTTCAAGACACCAACGCAATACGAGTTGTGGGCCGACCTCGCGCTCCAGAATCGCCACCTGCGTCGCAACAACTGGTTGCACTGGGCCGTTCACGGCACTCTCGTCTTCCTCGTCGCCGTCATGGCCTTCAGGCCGCTCGTGGCGATCCGCGTCGACTCGCTCGGCCGCGCCTCTCTCGCTGAGTCCGTCGCACCAGCCAACGGTCCAGGGCCCGAGGAGGCGCAGCACGTCTCGCAGCTCGTCTCGCAGTACCTGCTTGAGGTGACGAGCGGCGCCGTCCAGCGCGACCTGGGTAAAGCGCTCGGGCTGATGACGGTGCCTTTTGGACAGGCCTACCGCGAGAAGGTGAAGGACGACACGGCGCTCGCTGCGCTCGACAAGGGCAACGTTCGAACCGCCCTCGCCTTCGACGCGGACAGCACCGAAGTGAAGGCGCAGAAGGACGAGCAGGGCAGGGTGGTGAAATATTTCGTCACCCAGCTTGCGCGCCTCGATGTCTTCCGCGCCGACGTCCTCACCGCGCCGGTTCTCTCGCGTCCGGTCGTGCTCCGCACCACGCTCATCGTCGTGCCGCGCTCGCGCGGTACGCTCAACGGGCTCCTCGTGGATTTCTTCGAGAAGGAATTCCTCGAAGAGCGAAAAGCAGCGCCGTCGCTCACCACCACGCCATTGCCCCAGGAGAAGCCCTAAATGTTGTCCCTTCTCGTTGCACTCGCCGTCGCCGCACCGGCGAAGCCCGCCAAGCCTGCGACCCCGCCACCAACCCTCAAACCTGCCGCCATCGACGCGGGCATCGCTCCGGCGCCGCTCGAGCAGGCGGGTGAGGTGAAGGAAATCGAACTGGACGAGAAGCGAGCGCGAGCCGTCTATCGCATTCGCACCGCGCTCACGATTCCTGCGGTCGTCGAATTCCCAGAGGCCTTTGCCTCCGAGCCCGCCTGCGGTGATTGCGCCACCAAGCCCGGCACGTCGAGCGCGCTCTTCGCCTTGGCGGTGGACCATCCTGGCCAGTACCTCGTCCTCAAGCCGCGCGCTGCGCCAGGTCTCCAAGCCGACGGCAGCAACATCCCCGCGAGTGACTTCGTCACCACGGTGACGGTGCGCCTCACCTCGCTCACGCTCACTCTGCAGGTAGAGCTGACCGAGGATGTGAAGGCCGCCAATCCGCGCGTTCGCTTCACTCTTCCCGGCCGAGCAGGTGAATCCAAGTTCGTCGCCGACTCCATCGCCAAGGCTCGCGCCTCGCTCGAAGCGGAGTTCGCCTCGAAGGTTGAGGCGGCTGGCGGAGAGCAGCTGCTGCGCGGATTCCTCGAACCCCACGAATGCCGCTCCGCCTCGGCTCGCCAGCGCACCGACGACATGGTGCTCGAACTCCGCGAGTTGTGTCGCTTCGGCAAGCGCCTCTACGTGCGCTTCGGCCTTGAGAACCGCAGCCGCGTTCTCTTTGTCGTCGCCGACGTGCTCGCCGGCACGACCGACGGCAAGGCCCTCGCACAGCTCCCCTCGCGCCATCTGCTGACTCTGCAGGAGGTGCCGTTCCAGGCGACGTCAGAGGGCGTTGTGAGCTTCGACGTCGAAGACGCTTCGAGCAGCTTCGAACTGCGGCTCGTGGAGCAGGGCGGTCGCTCGCGCACCGTCGCCCTCTCGGGTTTTGGCTTTTGACGTCTTCACCTCGGCCGCGCAGTGCGGCCGACAAGTAGTTCCACCCGCAGCACTACGGAGTGCAGCATGTCAGCAGAGCGTCTCGATGCCTGGTTCATCCGCGAGGTTGAGAAAGATGGTGTGAAGGAGAGCTTCTGGAACCGCATTGGCTCCGCGTGGGTCAACCGCGACGGGTCCATCAACGTGAAGCTCTTCCTCACGCCACCCGATGGGAGGATTCACCTCCGAAAACCGAAGGCGAAGGAGGTGTCGGCCGAGAACGCTGAGCCGCTCCCCGGGCCTTCCGTCGACTTCTCCGAGAACGGCTGATGACGCTCGCGCTCGACAGCTCTGGCAACGACGCGCTGCTCACGAGGGCTGTCGAGCTGCTGCGTCGCGTCCTCGTTGAGGTCCCTCCCGCGGCTCTGTCTCTCGACACGCATATGCGCATCGCAACTCTGGTGACGCGTGTCCCGACCGCGGCAAGCCCTCCAGAAGACCCGTCGGAGGCTCCAACCGTCACTGAGCGGCCCAAGCTTCACGCGCTCCATGTCGACGTTCGCCACTTCATTGTGTTGGAGCGGGCGCTTCGCTCGCCAGTCCTCGCCACGACGTTCGCCGAGCTTCACGACTTCGTTCTCGTCGCCGCGCGCGCGTACCCGTACGCGCCAGTCCCGTCGGTTGCCCATGTTCCGGTGCCACCGGCGAACCGTCACCCGACCCGCACCATCGCGTTCCGCCGGTCCGAGCTCGAGGAACTCAACCCCAAGCTTCTCGAGGCTGGTGGCGTTCCTGTCGAGGCCTATGTGTTGGGCTGCGCATTCTCGTGGCTCAAATCTCTCTGCGCTCGTTGGCCATCCGACGCCGACCTCAACGCATACCTCGCGCCGCCGCTGCCGCTGGTCGAGGTCGTTCACTTCCCGAGGAAGCCATGACTGCACGACTCCAAGGTTCGACTGTGAAGTTCGGCAACACCGAGCCGCCCCTCACCATCGACGATGCCGCCTCTGATGAGCGGATCCGCGCCGCGTACGCCCGCTTCATCCTCAACCAAGCCGACGAAGCCGCAGAGCCGGAGACGCTTCTCGTCGTTCTGCGTCTGCTTCCGCCGCGCGGCCCACGCCGCACCTGGCACGTTCGCGAACTCAGCGAGCGAATGCTCTCCAGACAGCCTGATGGCAGATGGGCCCAGGTTCATAAGTAAGATCGTCTAATATGCCTTATGTAAACTATTCGCAGGGTTTACCTATGCCACTTCCGACCGCTGAGCAGTCGCGTCTCTGTGCCGAACTCCTTAAGCGTCTCTTCGACGCTGTGCGTGCCGCCCCAACCCTTCCCCGCATGCTCGAGGCCCTCGCGCTCCATGCTGAGCCGCTCGAGACGCTCGGTCTCCACGACGAAGCCGCGCGGCTCCGGGCCTTCACGCGTGCCGTCACATCTGACGTCGCCCGCTTCGAGCGCGAAGCCGCTGCCTTGTCTCAACCCAAGTAACGTTGGAGCTGCCATGTCCAAACCTCTCGTCGATGACGACGTGCCGCCTGAGCCCTCGCCGCTCGAGGACGACCTTCCGCCTCCGGCGGAGCCCTCACAGCGGAGTCGGTCGCGCAGTGCGATGCCGCTCGGCGCGGAGGAGCCTGCACCCGCCCTCGCCGAGGAACTGCTTGGATCCGCCGACCAGGCCGCCGCTCCGTCCGTCACAGCCGAAGGCGATGTCCTCACCGTCGGCGGTGCGAAGTACCGCATCGCTCGACGCCTGGGCGCTGGCGGAATGGGAGAGGTCTTCCTCGCGCGGAAACTCGGCACGGGCGGCTTCGAGCGCGACGTCGCGCTGAAGACCGTCCTGCCGGTCCTCGCTGGCCATCGCAACGCCCCCACGTTCCTCAAGGGCTTCGTCGACGAGGCTCGCCTCGCAGCGCTTCTGCATCACAACAACATCTGCCAAGTCTACGACCTGCAGCCGCTCGAAGGACGCGGGCTCATCCAGGTCCTCGAGTACATCCCCGGCCGCAGCCTCAAAACCATCATCGAGACAGCGCGGAAGAAGCGCGTCGCGCTCACACCTCCGCTCGCTTGCTACATCACCTCTGAACTCGCCGCGGCGCTCGACTACGCACATCGCGCGACTGACTCGAACGGCAAGCCGCTCGGTATCGTCCACCGTGACGTCACTCCGCACAACATCATGCTGACGGACAGCGGCGCCGTGAAGCTGCTCGACTTCGGCATTGCCTTCTCGTCCCTGGAGAATCGCGAAGGCACCACCAGCAACATGGTGAAGGGCAAGGACCAGTACTACGCGCCGGAGCAGTTGGTCGGCGCGAAGCTCGATGGACGCACGGACCAGTTCACGCTCGCCCTCTGCCTCTACGAAATGCTCGCGCTCAAGCGCTTCTTCACCCGAGCCTCGACAGACACGGAGACCCAGCTCCATCTCCGCATCGCGCAGCTCACGCCTGAATCAGTCGAAGAGCGACTCAGAGAAGCGTCCGAGCTCGACGCGAGCCTCAAGAACATTCTCCTTCACGCGCTTGCGCCATCACGCGACGAGCGCTTCGCCACGTGCGCCGAGTTTGGCGACGCACTGAGAGTCTTCCTGCAGCGCCGTGGCTTGATGTGCACGGCAGTCGAGGCTCGCAAGGAGGTCGACGCCATCTTCGCGCTCCCCGACGCCCCCGACGCCGAGAAGACGAATCCCTCAGGGAGTCGCGTCTACAGCGTCCAGCCGCGTCGCGTTCCGAAGAGCACGATGCAGCTCCCTGCCTTGACACCGGGCCGGACCGCATCGACTCCGCCGAGCGCTCCGGCTGAGGCTCCCGCGGAGCCGGGTGTCACCCCAGAGCCAGTTCGCCAACTCGCCAAGCAGTTCTTCGAGAGCAAGGACGCCGTTCCCCTGCCCTCGACAGACGCCTCAGCGTCGAACTCGAAGTCACGCTCCGTCTCGGCGTCAGCCTCGCGAGATGCCTCCAAGGCTGCTGAAGCAGCTGCAGCGCAAAGCGCTCTCCGTCGGCGCCTCCAGATGCAAGACGACATCGACAACCCCAAGACGTCCGCCAAGAAGGCGCTCGCGCTCCCGGCCGCCATTCTCCTCGCAACGCTTCTCGTTGGCGCCGGGCTCGTGAAGCTTCTGCTCCTCTCCCAGTCGCCGGGAACAGCGACACAGCCCCAGCTCGAGGTCGTCAAGACGCCTGAGCAACTCCGCGCTCAGCGCGAAGTGGAGGAGCGCGCCACAACGCCGCAACAGCAGCCACCGGAGCTCGCGCCGCTCGCTGCGGTGCCCGTTCCGTCACCGCCAGTCAATGCGCCAACGCAGACGCCCGCGCCAATCACCAAACCCGCAAGCAGGAAGCCAGGCCCCGACGCGAAGGCGGTCGACGCCATTCTCGCCCAGCAGTACGGCGGCAGGCCGGTCGTCTCGCCGGATGCCCCACAGGGCACCGTCGCTGCCGCTCCGCTCCCTGGTGGTCGTCGTCGCTCCTACGACACCGAGATGATTGCCGCTCCGACGACGCCGACGTCGTCCGCGGCGCGGCTTCCCAAAGGCGCCAGCATCGCCGCGCGTCTCGCGAGTGCGGCCGATGGTGCACAACCGTCGCCCGTCACGGCTACCGTCGCAGCCGACCTCCTCATCGATGGCGCCGTGGTGGTCCCTCGCGGCACCACCATCGTCTGCATGACGACACCGCTCTCAGCGGCACGCGTTGGCCTCACCTGCGACACGCTCAATCTCCGCACGGGCGCGCTGGCCATCGACGCCATCGCGCTCGGCTCCGACAAGCGCGTCGGCCTTCCGCTCCCGCGAGTGCTCCCCTCGGGTGATGCAACCGGAGAGGCGGTGAAGGAGGGCGCGATGAATACCGCCCGCAACCTCCTCGGCCGCGCGACGCCGGAGGGCGCTGCTGGGGACGTCGTCAACGGAGCAGCTGACACCGCATCGAACGTCGTTCGCGGTCGGCAGGGCCAACAGGACGGTGTCACTCCGCTCGTTCCTGCGGGCACCGCCTTCACCCTCTTCCTGCAGCAGCCCACCAACTAACCAGCAGCTCACCCGCTCAAGCCCATGGGCGACGTGTGTCCAGTGCTGACAGCTCTAACACTGTCGAAACAACTCACGGAGGTTCGCAATGAAGCTCGTCATCGTCGAAAGCCCCAACAAGAAGGCAACCATCAAGAAGTACCTCGGAGGTGGTTACGAGGTGCTGGCCACCGCCGGCCATTTCCGCGACCTGCCGAAGAAGGCGCTCGGTGTCGACACCACCACCTTCACTCCGACGTACGAGGTTTCCGAAGAGAAGGCCTCGTTCCTCGCCGCCATTCGCAAGGCTGCTCGCGAAGCCGACACCGTCCTCCTCGCGACCGACGCCGACCGCGAGGGCGAGGCCATTGCCTGGCACCTCGTTGATGAGCTGCGCCTCAAAGCAGCGAAGCGGATCCGCTTCACCGAAATCACCCCAAAGGCGCTTGCCGCCGCGGTCGACGCCGCCGGCCCTGTCGACATGAACCTCGTCGACGCCCAGCAGGCGCGGCGCATCATCGACCGCTTCGTCGGCTACCAGCTCTCGCCCCTCCTCGCTCCGTTCGGCAAGGGCCACAGCGCCGGCCGCGTGCAGTCCGCCACGCTTCATCTCGTCGTCGCACGCGAGCTCGAGCGCGAGGCACACGTCGTCACCCCGTATTGGACGCTTTCTGCGAAGTACGACAACGGGCTCACGGCCCGGTACGCACCGGTTCAGACGGAAGACGACGAAGACGTGCAGCTGCACTCCGACGAGGCAGCTGCTGCCGTCATCGCTCGAGCTCGAGGCCCGCACATCGTGAGCGCTGTCGAAACGAAGCCTGTCGACCGCAAGCCGAAGGCTCCCTTCACGACCTCCACGCTGCAGCAGGCCGCCAGCGTGGCGCTCAAGCTGAAGCCGGACGCTACCATGGAGGTCGCGCAGACGCTCTTCGAGAAGGGCCACATCACCTACCACCGCACCGACTCAGTCGCTGTCAGCGCCGATGCCGCTGCGATGGCGCGCACGTGGCTCAGCCAGCATTTCCCGGAAGCCCTCCCCTCGGAGCCCCCCGTCTACAAGTCGAAGGCCTCCTCACAAGGCGCCCACGAGTGTCTTCGCCCGACGTCGCTCGACTCCGACTCGCCCGAGGGGCTCGCCGGCGACGAGCTGCGCCTCTACCAGCTCATTCGCACGCGCTTCGTTGCCTCGCAGTGTGCGCCGGCGAAGCTGTCCGCAACCGTCGTCACCATCACCAGTGGCGATACGACGTGGCGCGCCCGAGGAACGACGACGCTCTTCGAGTCCTTCCTCCGCCTCTCGGCCGCCGACGAAGACGCCTCACCAAAGGACGCGGCGGATGAGTCTCGACTCCCCGTCGTCACCGTCGGCCAGCAACTCACCGTCGTCACCATCGACTCCAAGCGCCAGGAGACGAAGCCTCCACCTCGCTACACCGAGGCAACGCTGGTGAAGGCGATGGAGAGCGAAGGCATCGGCCGCCCGTCCACGTTCGCCAACACCATCAACGTGCTTTTCACGCGCGAATACCTCGCGCCTGCAGACGACAAGTACGTTCTGCCGACGGCTCGAGGCCGACTCATCGACTCCGTCCTCACGACTGCCTTCCCAGCGCTCGTCGCAGCCGACTACACGCGCGTCCTTGAAGAGACGCTCGACGACGTCGCCGGCGGAGCCCGTCCGTGGCGCGCCGAGCTCGGCATCTGGTATCGCTCCTGGGAGAACCAACTCAAGGCTGCTGCACCGCTCTTCTCGGCCGAGCTGCAGAAGCGCCCCGAGCTGGCGACGCAGGCTGCGGCCGACGCCCCGAAGCCCACTGGCAAGCCTTGCCCTCTCTGCACGAAGGAACTCTTCCTTCGCGTCGGCAAGAAGGGCCCGTTCCTCTCCTGTAGCGGCTACCCCACGTGCACCTATTCCGCCGACCCCTCCGCAAAGCCGTCCGACAAGCCGTGCCCGGTCTGCGGCGGCGCGATGCACGAGCTCGCCGGCGAGCACGGCCCCTACGCTCGCTGCCTCAAGCGCGACTGCAAGGGCCTGCTCGACCTCCGGCCGGTAAAGGTGTCCGAGAAGCCGTGCCCGAAGTGTGGAGGGCCGACGCACGAGCGCGACGGCAAGTACGGCCCCTACGCGCGCTGCGCCAATCGCGAGTGCGGTGGCATCGTCGATTTGAAGCCGCCCGCCACCGAGAAGTGTCCCGTCTGCGGCGGCCCCATGCACGACAAGGGTGAGTTCCTCTCGTGCGCCAGTTACCCCACCTGTCGTGGCTCCTGGGACAAGAAGGCTCTCGTCACGGCGAAGAAGCAGAACCGCACCTGCCCTGCCTGCAAGACGCGTCTTCTCGTCGCGAAGAAGGGCCCTCGCGGCACTTTCGTTGGTTGCAGCGGATACCCCGTCTGCAAGCACATCGAAGACGCCAAGGAGTCCGGAGGGAGCAAGCGATGACGCCCTCGCCGGCCGCGCTCTCCCGATGGTGCGACGACACCATCACCTGCATGCTCGAACCCGCACGCGGGCCGCTCCACGCCGCCGCGGTCGAGCTCGCCGCTGCTCTCGCTTCGACTCTCAGCACCATTGAGGCGACCGACTGGCGCATCGTCCTCGCCCGCCTTGAGCGCTGGGAGGCGACGTTCGAGTTGCCGCCTTCGTACCCTCGGCCGGCGCACCAGCTGAGGCTTCTGCTCGAGGCGCACTCATGCTGAGCGCGTCGCTCGCTCTGTTCGTTGCGGCCTCGCCTCCGCCTCCGTTGTGGGACGCGGAAATCAAGGCCGCAATCGCCGACGTCGCCGATGTCTGGCCGGTTCCTCCGGCGCTCGTCCGCGCCGTCATCCGGCAGGAGTCCGCCAACAACCCACGCGCCGTCTCCGCGGCCGGTGCCAAAGGCCTCATGCAGCTGATGCCAGCCACCGCGGCCAAAGTCGGCGTCGCCGAGAAGGAGCTCTTCACGCCCGCTCGGAACATCCTTGCCGGTGT
>JAEUJR010000326.1 GCA_016793585.1 Archangium sp. | reverse complement strand
ACCTGGGCGATCTGCATCACCTGCTCCTGGTAGACGATGACGCCGTACGTGTCCTTCAGCACGGGCTCGAGCGTCGGGTGCGGGTAGGTGATGGTGTCGCGGCCGTGTTTTCGGTCGATGTACACGTCGACCATGGTGCGGCCGTCTTCGAGCTTCTGATCGAGCGGGCCCGGGCGGTAGAGCGCGCCGGCGGCGATCACGTCTTCGAAGCACGACGGCTTCATCTTCATCACCATCTCGGTGAAGCCGCTCGACTCCATCTGGAACACGCCGGCCGTGTCGCCCGCGCTGATCAACTGGAAGGTGTCGACGTCGTTGAGCGGAATGCCGTCGCGCGAGATCTGCTGATCAGCCGGCAGTTTGCGGTTGATGAGCTTGATGGCGTTCTCGATCACCGTGAGCGTCTTGAGACCGAGGAAGTCGAACTTCACCAGGCCCGCGGCTTCGACCTCGTCCTTCGCGAACTGGGTGACGAGGAACTTCTCGCCGGGCGGCTGGTAGACGGGCACGAACTCCCACAGCGGCTTGTCGGCGATGACGACGCCTGCCGCGTGCATGCCGGCCTGACGGTTCAGGCCTTCGAGCGCCATGCCGACGTCGAGCACGTCTTTGCTGGTGATCTGCCGGCCTTCGACCTCGGCCATGGGCTGCGGGTTCTCGTACATCTCCTTCAGCTTCGGCTCGCCGGCGATCTCCTTCTCGGGGTCGCCGAAGATGGCTTGCTTGAGCGTGATGCCGAGAATGTCGGGCACCAGCTTCGAGAGCCGATCACCCTCGGCGAAGGGCAGGCCGTACACACGGCACACGTCACGCAGCACGCTCTTCGCCTTGAGCGCGCCGAAGGTGATGATCTGCCCGACGTTGGCTTCGCCGTACTTCCGCTCGACGTACCGAATCACCTCGTCGCGGCGGTCCTGGCAGAAGTCGATGTCGAAGTCGGGCATCGACACGCGCTCGGGGTTCAAGAAGCGCTCGAACAGCAGGTTGTACGGAATGGGGTCGAGGTCGGTGATGCGCAGCGACCAGGCGACGATCGAGCCGGCGCCCGAGCCACGGCCCGGCCCCACGGGGATGCCGTGCTGTTTTGCCCAGTTGATGAAGTCCTGAACGATGAGGAAGTAGCCCGAGAACCCCATCTTCTGGATGACGCCGGTCTCGAGGGCGAGGCGGGCGCGGTAGACGTCGGGGTCCCACTTGTACGAGACGTTCTGCGCCTTGAGTTCCTTGAAGCGCGCCTCGAGGCCGGCCATCGCGAGCTCGGCCATGTACGACTCGGCGGTGTGGCTCTCTGGCACCTTGAAGCTCGGCAGCATCGGCTTCTTGATGAGGTCGAGGTCTTCACACATGTCCGAGATGCGCATCGTGTTGTCGACGGCCTCGGGGACGTCGGAGAAATACGCGCGCATCTCGTCGGGGCTCGAGACGTAGAGCTTGTCGGTGGAGTGCTTGAGGCGCTTGTTGTCGGCGAGCGTCTTGCCCGACGCGATGCACATCAGCAGCTCGTGCGCGCGGGCGTCTTCCTGCTTGATGTAGTGGGCGTCGGCGGTGGCCACGAGGGGAATGTCGAGGTCGCGCGAGAGCTGCTTCAAGTTCGTGTTCGCCTTGTCCTGCTCCTCCATGCCGTTCCACTGCACCTCGAGGAAGAAGTGGCCCGGGTCGAAGATGTCTTTGTATTCCTGCGCCGCGCGACGGGCGTGATCCATGTCGCCGCGAAAGGCCGCGCTGGTGACTTCACCGCCGAGGCAGGCCGTCATCGCGACGAGGCCCTTCGAGTGCTCCTTGAGCACCTTCTTGTCGATGCGCGGGTGGTAATAGAACCCGTGCATGTAGCCGGTCGACGCGAGGTACCTGAGGTTCTGGTACCCCTCCTTGTTCTTCGCGAGCAGGATGAGGTGGTTGGCGATCTTCTCGCTGCGATCTTCACGGCCCTTGGGGCCGGCGACGTAGGCCTCGAGGCCGACGATGGGCTTGATGCCGCCCTCCTTCGCCTTCTTGTAGAAGTCGATGGCGCCGAACATGTTGCCGTGATCGGTGACGGCCACCGACGACATGCCCTTGGCCTTCACCGTCTTGATGAGATCCTTCATGCGGATCGCACCGTCGAGGAGCGAGTACAGCGTGTGAAGGTGCAGATGGGTGAAGGACATGCGGTCGCCCTCCCGGCGGGAATACGGCTTCGTAGACTACCGATCCGCCACTCCGGTCAATCACCCGAATTTCTCGAAGTGACGTGAGAAACGAAACGGGCCAGGTCGAAGTGACCTGGCCCGTCGCACTGGCTCAGCCGTGAGCTCGACTCAGTTGCAGTAGCCGACGTTGGCGCCGGTGGTGCTCGACGCGCGCTTGCACGTCTTGCCGTTCGCGCAGCGGGCGTTCGGCTGGTTCATGCAGCGCGCGGGCGGGTTGGCCACGTTGCACGAGAGGTCGCACACCGGCGTGCACGTCGGAGCGTCGGTGAACGAGAGCCCCGAGCAGACCTGACCGTTTCCACAAGCCGCGCCGCGGAAGGTGTCGGTGTTGGCGCAGCGGTCGCCCGGGTTGGCGATCGTCTTCTGCTGGGGCACGCAGATGCCGGCGCCGTCGAGGGTGAGCGAGAGCTGGCCGTCGGCCGAGGCGGGCACGCAGCTGGTGGGCGTGGGGCCGAGGTTCGGGCAGGTCGACGCGGTGGCGCTGAAGACGTTGCAGTCCTTCATGCAGACGCCGAGCACCGCGTTGTCGTTCGGGTCGGTGTAGCGGTACAGGTTCACGCACGACTCGCCAGTGCCGCAGGCCGGCTGCGAGACGAAGCCAGGCTTGCCCGGGTTCGCGTTGCAGGTCTTGAGGCAGACGCCTTCGTCGATGCCGGCGTCGTTCGCGCCGCCCGTGTACGCGCACTCGAGGCCAGTGCCGCAGCGGGTGGCCTGCGTGCCAGCGGTGAAGTCACGCGTGCACTTGTCGCCGAGAGCGGCGGTGCCGGGGGGCAGGCAGGTGTCGACGGGGAAGAAGCCAAAGCGCCAGACCTTGAACGCCGCGTAGGTGCAGTTGCCGCGGCCCGAGCCCGGCGTGTCGGTGATGACGCCAGCGCCGGAGCGGGTGAGGCACGTGTTGCCGACGGGAACGGTCTTGAGGATCAAGCCGCCGTCGGGCAGGCGCTCGAAGCCGCCGTCGGTGGGCAGCGGCTGGCCCGCGTCGTTGAAGCCGGCGTCAAGCGGCACGTTCTGGCTGCACTCGTTGAGCAGACCGTCGGGGAAGCAGATCTTGCCGCTGGGGAACGTGCGAATCGGGCCGAAGCACTGCTCGCCGACGTCGCAGAGGTTGTCACCGGCCTGGCAGTCCTTGAGGCAGACCGCGATGTCGCCATTGCTGAAGAGGGGAACGCACGCTTCGCCCGTCGGGCAGGCCGCCGCCGAGCCGGGAATGCACTCTTCGTAGCGGCGGGGGTTGCTGCAGTTCTTGCCGCGGCACCACTGCGACTCCGACTGGCAGGTGTCTTGCGTGGAGCGGGCCGAGACGAGGCAGCTGCACTCGTTCGAGACGCAGGCCGACTGACCGCCGGCGCACGCCGAGCCGTTGCAGGTGGTGACCGGCTGCACGCACGAGAAGGTGTTGGTGGCCGCGTTGCGGCGGCAGAGGCCGGCGTCGCAACCGCCGCAGCCATCGACGCAGGTGCGCGGGGTGCCACGCAGGCCGCCGTCGGCGTCGCAGATCTGGTTGTCGGCGCAGCCACCCGAGCACGCGAGGATGGGATCGGGGTTCGGGCCGACGCTTCCGTCAGGGCCAGCATCAACCATCGGCGGCGGCGGAGGGCAGCCCATGAAGACCGACGTGGTGACGGCGACCAGCGCGACGACTCGAATCATCTTCACGGAATTACCCCTGTGAATTGCGGCCGAAAGAAGGCGCGCCGTCCTATGCAGCGCGGTGTGACGTGTCAACACACGAGTGCAGCGGCTCCGACACCGATCTCACGCGGTGCGTCCGACTTGCTGCCGATCAGAAGCAGTCGTCGCGCTCGTCAGGAGCGCACCGGCTTGAACGTGCGGCCGGCATGAAACTGCTCTGGGACATGGAGACGGGAGACCCCGACGACTTCCTCACCCTGCTGCTGCTGCTTGGTCACCCGCGCGTCGAGCTGTTGGGCGTGACGGTGACGCCTGGAACGACCGATCAGATCGGCGTCGTGCGGGCAGCGCTCTCGTGGTTTGGCCGTCAGTCGCTGCCCGTCGGCGCGTTCGACCTCGCCTACCGACCCAGAAAGCCGCTCGCGCCGGGCAAACGAGGTGCGTGTGTCTCGTCGTGGCACTACGAGGCGTATGGCGAATTGCCAGCGTCGACCGACGCCGTGCCCGCTCCCGAGCTGTTGCGGGCGCTGTGCGGGCCAGACGTCACCCTCGTCACGGGCGGGCCGCTCAAGAACCTGGGCGCCGCGCTGAAGCTCGACGGCTTCACGCTCGGCCGGCTGGTCGTGCAAGGGGGCTTCGCCGGCGAAGGCGTGGTGCCCCGAGAGAAGCAGCTCGCCAAGTTCGCGGGCCTCGTCACCTGCCCCACCTACAACCTCAACGGAGACCCCGCCTCGGCGCTCGCGGTCGTCGCCTCGAAGCAGATCGCAACGAAGCGCTTCGTCTCGAAGAACGTCTGTCACGGAGTCATCTACGACCACGCGATGCACGAGCGCTTTGGCGCGGTGCGCACCCGATCGAGGTCGCTCGACCTCATCTGGAAGGGCATGGAGACCTACCTGGCGCGCGGCAGAGGCAAGGCCTTCCACGATCCGCTCGCGGCGTGCTGCGCCATCGACGCCTCGTGGGCAGAAGTCGAGCTCTACCGCGAGAAGGGTGAGTGGGGTTCCAGGCTGAGCCCCGGCTCGGGCCTCGAGATCATCACCGACTACCACCACGAGAAGTTCGTCTCGGTGCTGACCGAGCACTGAGGGCTTCTAGTACGCGAGCGAGACGCCCCAGGTGATGCTCAGGTACGACTCTTCGCCGAGGCCGCCGCACTGCTGCTCGTTGCAGACGGTCCACTTCTGGCCCTGGCCGTAGTACCGATCGAAGAACGACAGGTAGCGCGCCTTGAGTGTCCACCCGAGCATGGTGGGGCCCAGCGCGACGATGTCGCCCGAGCCGCCGATGTCGAGGCCCCAGCCCGTCGAGATGGCGCCGCCGGTGTCGTCCATGAGGTTGCCGAACCCGATGATCTGCTCGTCGGCCGGGCGCGGGTTGAAGAAGAGCGACGCGCCGAGCTCGAGGCGGAAGAAGCGCACGATGGGGAAGGCGAGGTCGGCGCCGATCGACGGAAAGCCGGCTCCGGTCGGAGCGACGCGCTGGCTCGAGGGCAGCGGCACGCCCGCGTTGGGGTCGATGTTGAAGCTGCGCGACGAGAGCCCACCACGCACGCCGACGTAGCCGATGCCCTGCGGTTCTCCGGCGCCCATGGCGAAGTGAAAGCGCCAGGCGGCAGCGACCGTCCACCCGAGGTCGACGCTCTGCACCTGCTTCTCTTCGCTCATGCCCTGCATGTTGATCTCGGAGATCGTCGTCACCGACGAGCCGTAGATGAAGCTGCCCAGCAGACCGAAGCCGTTGACGATGCGGTTCTCGAAGCTGGCGAGGGGGAAGAGCTCGACGTTCGCGTGAAAACCCAGGTACGGCACCTGCGGGGTGAAGGTGACGGTCGTGCCGACGGGCTGCTGCGCCTCGGCGAGCCGATCGAAGTCGGCGCAGCTCGCGAGCTGCAGGCTGCCGGGCCGCAGGCACTGCGAACGCCACGTGGTCGCGCCGGCGATCGACACGGTGATGGTGCGCGGGCCGATCTTCTTCTTCTTCTTGAACGACTCGAGGTCGAGGTCGGCGTCGCGGTTCTGGTTGTCGTCACCCGAGCCGCTGCCACCGTTGTTGCCGTTGCCGGAGCCCGGGGAGACGACGGTTCGCCCGCCTCCGGTCTTCGTGCCGCCGCCCGTGTTGCCGGTTCCGGTATCCGAGCCGCCCGTGAGATCGATCTCGGGGCCGCTGCCCGTATCGCCACCGCCGGTGTTGCCCGAGCCGGTGTCGCCGCCGCCCGTGCCGTCGCCCTCGGCGGAGTCGGGGTTCTTCGCAGCGCCCTGCTCTGCTGCTGCGCTGATCGCACGAGCCAGCTTCTGCGCGAAGTCCTCCGAGAGGAGGCCCTTCTTCACGGCGAGCTCCTTCGTCCACAGGTCGTTGCCGACGCGGTCGTAGATGAGCACCTTGTACTTGTCGCCCACCTCGCCCGTGACGGCGGCGTCGATCTTC
>JAEUJR010000323.1 GCA_016793585.1 Archangium sp. | reverse complement strand
ATCGGCGACGGCCTTGCCGGCGGCCGACACGATGCTCTTCTCAAGCTTGTCGAGCTCGTTCATCGTCAAGGTCTTCCCGTTCGCGGCGCGGCCGTAGCCCAAACGCGAGGTTGTTGCTAGTCGCCCGCCCGTGCCGATTCCCGAAGTGGTGGTGGACGTCACCCGCGCGTCACAGCTCGACGAGGTGAAGCGCGGGCTGGCGCAGGTGAAGGAGTTCTCGGTGGACGTCGAGGCCGACTCGATGCACCACTTCAAGGCGAGCTTGTGCTTCGTGCAGGTGGGCTCCGACGAGCGCATCTGGCTGCTCGACACGCTGCTGCCCGAGGTGAAGGTGTCGGCCCTGGCTGACGTGTTCGCCGACGAGAAGCGCACGAAGATCTTCCACGCGGCCATGGGCGACCTGCAGTACCTCGCCGAGGCGGGCATTCGCGTCGCGGGCCTGTTCGACACACACCGCGCGGCCACGCTGCTCAACTGGCCGAAGGTGGGCCTGGGCGATCTCGTGCTCGAGAAGCTGGGCGCGACGCTGAAGAAGGAGCACCAGCAGGCCGACTTCTCGGTGCGCCCGCTGCCCGCCGAGCTGCGCGCGTACATCGCCGACGACGTGCGCTACCTGACCGAGCTGGGGCGCATGGTGAAGCAGGCCTGCGTCGACGCCGACATTCTCGAAGAGGTCGAGCTCGACTGCGCGCGCATGTGCGCCGAGGCGCAGGTGCGGCCCGAGCTCTCGCAGACCGAGCTGAAGCTGCCGAAGCAGGGCTTGACGCCCAAGCAGGTGGCCCTGGCGCAGGGCATCGCGAAGAAGCTGCACGCGCTGCGACTGGTGCTCGCCGAGAAGGCCGACGTGCCGATGGGCCGCATGTTGTCGAACACGGCGCTCGGTGAAGTCGCGGCGAAGGCCCCTACGCAGGCGAAGGAGCTCGGCCGCATCAAGAACGTGCGCGGCCAGTTCGTGCGCGACCACGGCGAGCAGGTCATCGAGCTGATCAGGCAGTGCATCGAGGAGCAGCGCGCCGGCACGCTCGTCGTCGAAGAAGAGAAGAAGGAGCGCGAACCCGGTAAACGCCGCCGTGAAGACGCGCTGCTCGCGTTCCGCAAAGAAGCGGCGGCGAAGCGCAAGGTGACGGGCTCGGTCATTCTGTCGAACCCGCTCATCGAGGAGATCGCCTCGCTCAACCCGAAGACGCCCGAGGAGCTCGAGGTGTTGCCCTTCTTCGGCGCGAAACGACGCTTGCTGTACGGCGAAGCCATCGTCGCCACGCTCGCTGCGGTGCGCTGATGCTCGCGTTGCTGGTCGGCTGCTTCACCCTGGGCGCCATCGCACGCCGGGTGCCGTCGCTGCCCAGAGAGACGCCGAAGGTGCTCAACACGTGGGTGCTGTACGTCTCGCTGCCGGCGCTGGTGCTGAAGACCGTGCACGGCGTCGCCCTGGAGTCGCGCTTTCTCGTCGCGGCCGTCGTCTTGTGGGCGTTGTTCGGGCTCGCGGCGTTGGCGGCCATCATCGCGGTGAAGCGGGGCTGGGCGACGAAGGAGGTCGCGGGCGCGCTCGCGCTCAGTACGGGCCTCGGCAACACCGCGTTCATCGGGGTGCCGTTGATGGAGGCGTTGGGCGGGCCGGGCGCCGTCGTGCCCGCCGCGATGATGGATCAGCTGGGCAGCTTCTTCGTCTTCGCGTTCGGCGCGGTGCCCTTCGCGATGTCGTTCGGCGGTGAGAGCACGCGGCCCGCGGTGGTGCTCAAGCGGCTGTTCACGTTTCCACCGTTCATCTCATTGCTGCTCGCGTTCGCGCTGCGGCCCGTGGAATTTCCCCCGTCGATGGTCGCGGTGCTGACGCGCTTCGCTGACATGCTCACGCCGCTCGCGCTGGTGTCGGTGGGGTGGCAGCTCGAGCTCTCGGGGCTGAAGGGCAACGGCGGCAAGCTGGCGCTCGGGCTCGGGTGGAAGCTGGTGGGCGCGCCTGTGGTGATGCTCGGCGTGCTGCTCGCGATCGGTGGTTCGTTCACGCTGACCGATCGCGTCGCGGTGTCTCAGGCGGCGATGGCGCCGATGGTGACGGCCGCAGTGCTCGCGGCGGAGTACCGGCTGTCGACGTCATTGTCGGCGGCGATGTCGGCGGTCGGCGCCCTGCTGTCGTTCGCCACGGTGCCCGCCTGGTGGGCCTTCACGGAGCGCTTCGTGTGAGGCTCGAGGTCTCTCCGAGTGGCCGCGCGACCTGCCGAACCTGCGAGACGCGTATCGAGCGCGGCGCGCTGCGCATCGCAGAGACGACCACGCAGCACGACCACCTCGTCGAGCGCTACCACCACCTCACCTGCGTGGTGGACGACCAGCCCAACGGCGCCATGGTCGCGATGCTGGCGGCGCCTGCCGAACTTCGGAGCGCGGCTGAGCACGCCTTGAGTGGGCAGCCCGCGTTCCTGGCGTCGGTCGCTCGAGCTGCGGCAGGAAAGGCGGCCGCAGCCGCTTCCAGCAACGACGAGTTCGACGACGAGACGGAGGCGTTGATTGGCCAGCTGGCGGCCAACCCGCGCGACGCCTCGTTGCTGAGCGTGCTGCACGATCATCTGCAGGAGCGTGGCCTGCCGCGTGGCGAGCTGATCGCGCTCGAGCTGGCGAAGGCACCCGAGACCGCGCGGCTGGTCGAGCTGAAGCGGCAGCTCTGGCCCGTGGTGAAAGACGTTCGGGTGACGTGGGGCGCGGGCTTCCTGCGCACCATGGCCGTGCAGATTCGTGATCAGGCGTCGGCTGGAACGGCGGTGCAGGCCCTGCGTCACCCCAGTGCGCGGCTGCTCGAAGAGCTCTCGCTGCAGCGCTGGGTCGGGCCGCTGCCGCCGATTCCACCCTCGGTGCGGCGGCTCGAGTTTCAGTGGTGTGAAGGCGCGAGCCCGTCGGTCGAGACGCTGCCTCGGCTCGCGCACCTGCAGCTCAACCACGTCGAAGACGCGGCGCTGGTTCGCAGCCAGTCGCTCACCTCGCTCGGCTTCGGGCCCGACGTGCTCTCGGTGCCGCTCGCGAAGTCGGTTCCCCGCGTGCACACCCTGGTGTTCGAAGCGCCACAGTCGGTCGAGCTGCTCGCCTCGGCTGGCCTGTTGAAGCAGGCGCGAGTGCTGGTGCTGCCGCTGCTCTGGAGCGACGGCGTCATCGACGCGCTCGCCGCGACGAACTGCACGTGGGAGCAGATCGTCGTCGCCCGCTTCAAGCCGACCGACGCCCAGCGAAAGCGTCTGAAGCAGCTCGCGCAGCGCTGCGCCGTCACCCTGACCAGGGCAGTCCCCTCGTGGGTCACCCACACGAGCCGCCCCGAGTGGGGCCTCGGCCGGGTGCTGACGAGAACGGCGTCGACGCTCGAGGTGGAGTTCGACGCCGGCGTTCGCTCGTTTCCGGCAAACGCGACGGTGCTCGAAGGTGTCGAGGTGTTCGAGCGCGACGACGTCACGGACGGCAGCTCTTGAACGGTGTGCCCGAGCAGGTCCACCCCTGTGGGCACTCCGCCACCGAATTGCAGCGATGGGTGCACGTGTTGCTCACGCAGTGACCGCCGCTGCAGCTCGCGACGCACGGGCCGCCGACATCGGGGTGCGCGATCGCGCGACAGACGTTGGCCGTCGAGCGCGGCGTTCCTTCGCGGCCGCTCATGCAGACCCGCCCTCCCGACGAGGTCGCCTCGCAGATCCAATCGAGCGGGCAGTCGTTCGCGGTCGTGCAGGCCTTCGTGCAGATGAACGACGGGCTCGTGCCGAAGCAGAGCCCTGACTGACACTGCGTTCCAACGGAGCAGTCCTTGCCGAGGTCGCTCACCGAACACGTCTGGGCCGAGCCGCCACCGGTCGACGCCGCGCCTCCACCAGCGCCGGAACACGTCGAGGGGCCGGCGTTGCTTCCGCCGACGAAGCCGCCACTCGAGCTGCCGAGCCAGCACGTGCCGAACCCCGCGCACGCGCCAGGGCACGCCTGCGCTCCGTCGAGGCAGCGATTGTTGACGCAGCGCCTCGAGTTGACCGGTGGCCCACTCCGGCACTCACAGACGACGTTCGGGCAGTCTTCGCCCACCGAGCAGAACGGAGCGGTGTTGTTCACGCTGCCGCCGCCCGTTGCGCCCCCGCCTGTCGCGAGCCCGCCGCCTGCTGCCAGCCCACCACCTGACGCCGCTCCAGCGCCCGCGCCGCGCCCGAAACAGCTGCCTGCCGTGCAGACCTGCGTGGAGCTGCAGCTGGCGCACGAAGCCGCCCCGCGCCCGCACGCTGAGTCGGCGTTGCCGGGAAGGCACTGGCCGCTCGAGGTACAGCAGCCGCTGCACGACCGCAGATCACACGGCGGCGGTACTCCGCACGCCATCAACGACAGCGACACCACCAACACGCGAATGCTCGACATGGACCCCTCGTGAAATGAACCGACGAGGGTGATTGGGGCGCCCGTCGAACTTCCGTCACGACGGCAGCGAATAGGTCACGACGGCGTGCGCGCAGACGTCGGTCGACGAGGCTGACCGAAGCGCCACCTCTCCTACCGCGAGCGTGCGGCCGAGCTTCAACATCGTCGCATCGGCGATGAGATCTTCGGCCTTCGGCCGGCGCAGGAAGTTGATCGACAGGTTCGTCGTCACCGCGAGCGGTACTTCGCCGATGGCCGACAAGACGAGCGCGTACATGGCGGTGTCTGCGAGGGCCATCATCGTGGGCCCCGAGATGGTGCCGCCCGGCCGCAGGTGCGTGGGGTGAAATTCGATCGCGAGCTGCGCGGTCTTGCCGTCGGCGGTTCGCACAGTCGGAATCTCGACGCCGGGGAACGCCTTCACGAGGAACGCTTCGATCTCGGCAGCGGTCATTCCAGCCATGCGCAGCTTCTCCTCCGTGACGCGGCACCGTACAAGCGGCGCATGGTTCTCTCCGACGCCGTCGTCATCGATCTCGTCAAGGCGGCGCAGGCCGACTTCACCGCGCGCTTCCCGGGAGATCGCGGCAGGCGTCAGCCGCTCCACGTCGTCTACGGCGGCATGCACCTGTTCGCGGCCGAGACGCCGGCCAAGCTGGGCCAGGTCGCGAGCACGATGCTGCAGACGTACGCGCCGACGCCGGCGGAGCTGGCCAGGGTGTTCGCGCTGGACGAAGCCATCGCCGCCGAGGTGCACGCGCGCGTGACGAAGAAGCTCGCGACCGAAGCCGTCGAGGACTACCGAATCGACTCCGAAGATGGGTACGGCCATCGGTCTGACGATGAAGAGACCGGTCACGCGAAGCAGGCCGCGGAGCAGGTCGCGAAGCTCGTCTCGACGGGCACGCCTCCGCCGTTTCTCGGGCTGCGCATCAAGCCGCTCTCGGTCGAACTGGCCACCCGTGCGCTGACCACGCTGGGCACCTTCCTCACGACGCTCGGGAACAAGACGCCGCCGGGCTTCATCGTCACGCTCCCGAAGGTGACCGATGCGCGGCAGCTTCGAGCGCTCGTTGCGGCGTTGGAGCGCGTGGAGTCTCGCCTGTCGCTTCCCCCGCTCCGCATCGAGGCGATGATCGAGTCGGGCCCCGGGCTCTACGACTCGAAGGGGCGACTCACCCTGCCCTCGTTGATCGACGCCTCGAAGGGCCGGCTCTTTGCGGCACACGTCGGCGCGTACGACTACACGGCCTCGCTCGACGTCGCGGCACCGAAGCAGCGGCTCGACCACCCCGCCTGTGATCACCTGCGCCACCTGATGAAGACCGCCTTCGCGGGCACCGGCGTCTTTCTCGCCGATGGAGCGACGACGCAGCTCCCCATCGCTCCACACAAGGCAGCGACGACCGACGCGCAACGCGCCGAGAACACCACCGCGATTCACGCGGCGTGGCGAGCGCACGCGAAGAACATCGAGCACGCGCTCGATCAGGGCTTCTTCCAGGGCTGGGACCTGCACCCGGGCCAGCTCGTGCCGCGCTTCGTGGTCTCGTATGCGTTCTTCTCGAGTCAGCGCGAGGCGATGACGAAGCGGCTGTCGAACTTCGTTGCGCAGCTGGGACAGGCGACGGCCGTGGGAACGTCGTTCGACGACGCGGCGACGGGGCAAGGCCTGCTCAACTTCTTCCTGCGCGGCTGGTCGTGTGGCGCGTTCACCGAGGCCGAGCTGCAGGCGACCGGGCTCACGCTCGAGCAACTGCGCACGCGCGACTTTGCCAAACTCCGCGCGATGCGCTGATCAGCCCCACTTCACCGAGTCACCGAACCGGTCGCTCAACTTCTTCTTCGTCGCACGGCTCGCATCGACGCGCAGCAGGTCGAGCCGCTTGAGACCCGGCAGCACTTCGGGGTCCGCGAAGCGCACCAGCAGGTCGTCACTCAGCTCGTTCTCGCTCAGCTCGAGCCGCTGCAGCCCGTCGTGTTCACCCTCGAACAACAGCTCGAGCGCGTCATCGGTCAACTCGTTGGCCGCCAGCGACAGGTGCCGCAAGCCCATCGAGAAGTCAGACGCGAGGAACGCGGCGACGCCTTCGTCCGTGACGCCGCAGCGCGAGAGAAAGAGCGTATCGACCGCAAGCTCGCAGTCATCGAACGCTGCGAGACCGTCATCACCAATCTCCGAGCCCGACAGACTCAGCCGGCGCAGCGCCTTGAAGTCCTGCCCAAGGAGCGCGCGCAGCCCGTCACCTGACAGCCCACCTCCGGCACAGGTGAGCGCAAAGAGCCTGGCGACCTTCGGCTGCGACAACGCCGCGGCCCACGCGTCGAGCGCGCCCGAGACGCGCAGGTGCTCGATGCGATCGAAACACTCCGCTTGCATCGCCTTCGCCAGCTCAGTGCCCCGCGGGAGGGAGATGATCAAGTTCGTGATCGGCTCGAGCGCCATCATCGCCGGCAGCGCCGCGAGGTTGTCTTCGGGAATCATGAGCTCGACGACGAAGCCGCGCTCAAACCGAAGGCTCGACGCGCCCGCCTTCGTGAGGTCTGCCGTCCAGCTCGAGAGGTGCGCGCGCTCGAGGGCGGCCTTCTTGGCCAACAGCTGTTTACGCTTCGCCGGGTTCGGGCGGCTCGCGAGCTGAATGGATGTCGCGACGAACTCGCCGCGCGGCTCGTTCTGCTCCTGCCACCAGTCGGCATAGACCTGTCTGGGCTCGGGCGCGTCGGGGCGATCGGCGATGACCTGCAACAGCTGCTCGTTTCGCTTCATCCCTGCCCCCGCGTCAGCGCCTTCACCTCACGCTGCCACTTGAGCCCGAGCTCGGGGTGCACCATGCGCACCCAGCTCGCGTAACCCTCGAGCCACGACTTGAAGTCTTCCCGCCCCCGCGCCTGCGACTCGAGGCCGTGCTTCTTGACGTTGTGCAGAATCGCCTTGAAGCGACGCCGGTCTTCTCTCGGAATCGAGACCTTCTGGTTCACGACGAGGCCCGTCACCATGCGGCGCCCACCCGAGCGCATCACGCGGCGTTTGCCGTCGTTCTCCGAGAAGCCCTCCTGCTGGCAGATGGAGTTCACCCACCACAGGAAACGGCCGAGGCGCTCGGGCCGCTTCTGAAACGAGAACGCGAGGTCGTCGGCGTAGCGGGTGTACGTCGCACCGAAGCGGGCACACAGGGCCGTGAGTCGCGCATCGAGCCTGCGGCAGACGATGTTCGCGATCGCCGGCGACGTCGGCGCGCCCTGCGGCAGACAGCCCGGCCACGCCACGCGCCCATCAGGCAGCTTCGCGCGCCACGTCGTCAGGCCCGCGAGCGTCGACGCCACCTCGGTGTTGTAGCCGTACGCTTCGAAGAGCCCGCGCACGCGGCGGTAGTGCACCGAGGGGAAGAACTCCTCGAGGTCGACCTTCACCACGATGGTGGCGCCGACGTGCAGCTGCGCGTTGGTGACGACCGACCGATCGAGCGCGAACCCATGCGCCGCGCCGTGAAGCGGAATCTTCGAGAGCACCTGATCGAGCAGCGCGCGTTGGGCCGCACGCAGCTTCGCCCGAGGCGCCGCGATTCGACGGGTGCCGCCACTGCGTTTGGGAACGTCGAACTCCACGTAGCCCGAGCCCGACGCCGAGCCGGGCCGCATGAAGGCGGTGAGCTCTTCTTCGGTGACGCCGACGAGCGCCGCGACCTCGGCGCGTGACGAGAGCTTCGGCAACGACACCTTCGGAGGCGACTTCGAGCTGCGCCCGAACAGGCCGGCCCACCAGCCAGACGGGTTCCACCCGCCCGGCACGAGCGGCGCTTCGCGATCGGGCGTCCACCGCGAGTCAGGGAGCGCGACATCGGCGAGCTTCAGGCGGCGAACACCAGCTCGCGCCGCGGCAGACACGCTGCGGCTCGGGTCCTTCACCATCTTGCGGAGCAACCTCGCGGCGGGCGCCCGCGGGAACAGCCCCGAGAGACTTCGCACCGCGGCGAGCCGTTCTTTCGGGTCGACGTTCTTGAGCCGGCGCTCCACGCCCACTTCGACGGCGCGACCAGCGAACGCGCGAGCCACCTCGAACTCGGCTAGGTCGGCGTGCTGCTCCAGCAGCTTGACGATCGCGTCGGCGTTCTCGTCGGGTTTCTGAAGCAGCTCTTTCAGGTCGAGCAGCAGCTCAGCAAGCGCCATGGCGCGACTTGAGCAGACGACGCTCCCGGAGTCGCGCTTGAGGTTACCTGCCTGCAGAGGAGGGCATGAGTGAAGAAGCCGCGAGGCGACTCACGCGCCGATTCATTCTTCATGGTGAATCGTGTTCACCCGCGACGTGACATCGCGGAGATGGCTAGCCGAACACGACTCCGGGAGCCGCGAGACCACAGCAGCCTGCCGATGACGGCGCAAGGTGAGACGCTCCCGGAATCGCGTCTGTGGTTACCTGCCTGCAGAGGACGCCGGGAGTGAAGAAGCCGCAAGGCGACTCCCGGGCGAATTCATTCTTCATGATGAGTCGTGTTCACCCGCGACGTGACATCGCGGAGATGGCTAGCCGAACGCGACTCCGGGAGCCGCGGCACCACATCAGGAGCGCGCCGGGCCTTCAAGCGGCGAACGAACCTGGGCGCGAAATCGACGGTCCATCATTCGAACGTGCTCGCCATGCCTTCGCAGGGCGGCGTCTCGTTCCGCGGTCAGCGGCGCGGAGTCCAGCACCTTCAGGTTCTCTTCGAGCTCGTCGAATGCGCGCGGCGCCGAGAGCACCGTCGCGACCGACGGCCCGTGGAGCGCGAAGCGGTAACACTCCTCGGCGGTCGGGAGCGGCGCCGGCGGGGCGACGCCGTCGACCTCACGGAGCATCTGGCCATACGAGGTCGTGGTGAACGCGATGACGGGAACGCCGTGGGCCTTCGCCGTCGGCAGCAGCCGGTGCTCTGCGCCCGGGTGCGCGGCCGAGTAGCGCGTCATCACCACCGGCCATCGGCCACGCTCGATGGCGTCGGCGCCCACCTCACGAAGATGGGTCGAGAAGCCGAAGGTGTGAATGAGCCCTTCGTGGCGGAGCTGCTCGAGGGTCTCGAGGTTCTCGTCCGACAGTCGCGACCGCGAGCGAACCCAGAAGAGCAGAAACACGTCGAGCGCGTCGCGCCGGAGCATGCGCAGCTGGCGCGTGACGTCTCGGCGCAGGGCCGCGCTCCCCGACTCGTAGCTGCCCGCGATGACCGAGAGCGGCGCCGTGGGCCGATGCGAGAGAAAGCGGGTCAGCTCGCGTGAATCGGGCTCCCAGAAGAACGAGGTGACGCCGCGCTCGACGGCCGAGGCGTAGCCCGACGTCTCGAGCCCGTTCGCGCCCGAGAGCGTGAGTGACGAGACCTGCACGCCACCGAGCAGCCGAAGGTCTCGGCCTGGAGGAAGCGGGGCATGCCGGGCCACGACCGGAGCGCTCACCCGCCTCGTCGGCCTCGACGCACGCACCTGGGGGTAGGACTCGAGCTGTTCGTCGGAGAAGAGAATGGTGAGCGCGAGCAGGTGCTCTCGTACGAGCGCGTCTTCATCGGTTCGGCGCAGCGCTTCATCGAGCGCCTGGAGCGCGCCCGCATCTGCGCCCTTGAGCAGAAACGAATACGCCGTTCGGCGCAGCAGTGGTTCGCGCTCGCTGGCGAGGAACATCTTCAGCGACTCGCGCAGGTTCGCGAGGCGCTCCACCGCGGCGACGAAGGCTGACCGCACCGCCTCTGACTCGTCACGCGAGAGCGCAAGCAAGGTTGGGAGCAGCTCGACGTCATCGGGAGCCACGAGCGAGCAGGCCGTCACACGAAGGTGCGCGTCGGGCTGATCGAGGAGCGCGAGGACCGAGGCGCTTCGCGCTGCAGGACTCAACGAGGCGCGATGTTTGAGCATGAGCGCCGCAGCTGCACGACGGGTCGGCGGGTCGGCATCAGCCTTCACGACGGCAAGCGCATGTTCGGGCGTCAGCGCCGCGCGACGATGCCAGGGATCCTCGGCGGTCGGAGCACGTTCACCCGGCGGCAGGGCTTCGATCGCGAGCGCGCCAGGCGCCCCTTCGAGCAAAGCGCTCTCACGAAGCACGTCGACTCGTTCGAGCGCGCGAGCCGCGAGCACCCGCGCCACCGCGGTCGCGCCACCGTTCAGAATCGTCTGCGCGACGGCCTTCAAGTCGGGCCGCCGAACCTGCTCCCACCAGCGAACGACGACGTCGAAGACGTCGGCATGCTGCATGGCCTCGACGACGAGCGCTTCGTTCGACGGGTCAGACACGAGCGCGACTGCCGCCGCGCACCGAAGCGGCGACGACTCGTGCTTCAGCAAGCCACGAAGGAGATCGAGATCGTTCGTCTCACCGCGCCTGGCAAGCACCGCGCACGCCCACGAGGCCTGCCCCGCACCGACCGGCTTCATGAGCACGCGACGCGAGAGTTCCGCGTGATCGATCGGCATCGCCTCGAGGCAGACGACGGCCGTTCGTGCGGCATGTGGAACACGCGGCTCGTCGAGCCACGCGAGCACCAGCTCGGCGACGTCGAGGTCCGCATTCCGCGAGAGCCGCTTGCGAACCGCCCAGCGCAGCGAGTCGTGCGGTTCTCCCAACAGCGCGACCAGCGTCTTGCCGTCGACCTCGAGCGACGACCATTGCGCGGCCGTCACGGCGGGGTCTGCATCGAGGCCCGGCAGCGTCGGCGTCGGAGCCGCTTCGTCGCCCTCGTCCGACAACAACCACGCGGCCGCACCTCGCACGAGCGCAGACGGAGACGAGCGAAGGCCCTCGAGGCGTGAGACGAGCCGCCGGTCGTTCCCCAGCCGCCGCCACAGGGACTGCGTCGCAGACAGCCGAACCCTCCAGAACGGGTCGTCGAACGCCGCGAGAATGACGTCGACGCTCTCGTCGCTCGCCACCTGCGCCAACGCGC
>JAEUJR010000248.1 GCA_016793585.1 Archangium sp. | reverse complement strand
GACGGAGACGAGGCGCACCTTCTTGTAGATGCGGCGGTCGAGGGGCAAGCGCGCATCGATGAAGCCGAGCGCTTCGTCGAACTCGAAGGTGAAGGTGGGAATCGGCGGGCTGATGGAGACGACGAGCTCGAAGGCCCAGAGGCTCACCAGCTCCTTCTTGCCCTGCAGTACCTCTTCGGGAGGTGGTGGCAGCTTCTCGGCCGCAGCCTTCACGTCGGCGAGTGCTTCGCGATCGACCGAAGCGTCGTTGCTCGGCGAGACGAGCTCGACCTTGAGCAGCTTGCCCTCGAGGTTCTGCGTCACCCGAATCGTCGCGCGGCGCGTCGCCTTGAACTGTTCGCGCATCTGCCGCGACACCTCTTTGCGCGCCTCGAGGTCGACGCCGCCGATGCCCTGAATGTTGTTCGTCACGGTCGCAGTGCGGCGGCTCGCGTTGTCGTTCGAGACGGGCGCGTCGATGGGAGCGCCGGTGGCTCCGAACTGCGCCGCCTTGTCGAGCCAGATTTCGTTGAAGACCTTCGTGTTCTGCACGAACTGTTCGCCGTAGCCCGCGAGGCCCTTCTTCGAGACGGCGCGGTCGGCGTCCCAGTGCTTGATGAGCGCCTTGCCGAGCTGCACGTAATACGGGTGCACCAGGCCGCGATCGACCTTGCCGCGGCCGATGGTCTCTCGCGTGAGGTCGCCCACGAGGTCTTTCGAGATCTCGGGCGCGCGCAAGCCCTTCGGTTCATCGCTCTCGTCGAAGACGCCGGCGTCGAGCGCGAGCGCGAACGAGCCACCGGGAATCAGCGATGGGCGCGCGATGGTCGGCGGGCGAAGTGGCTCGGTGGGCACGTCCTGCTGTGGGCGGTCGCTCTGGAGCGGCTCCACCGGCGTCTCGTGGTTCGGCGTCGGCTGCTTCACCACGGGCACGTTCTTCTTCATCGGCTTGTCGATGGGCTTCGGCGGCTCGGGCGGCTTCGGTGGCTCCTCGACCTGCGGCGGTGGCGTCGGCGGAAACTCGACCTCGATCATCGTCATGCGAGGCGACGAATCGCGAAGCTGACGCTCGGGCATGCGCGAGACCGCGACGAAGGCAGCGGCATGCAGCCCGAGGCTGATGACGAACCCTGCCAGCGTCAGCGTGTCGTTGCGTCCCTTCACGATGGTGCGTCAACACTACCGCCGCAGCGAGCCCCCCGCCCGAACCCTGCTCGAATGGCGGAGCGCCTCGTCAGGCCTTGAGCCCATCGAGAATGAGCGTGGCCAGGGCCTCGGGCACTTCGAGCGGGTTGCCGATGTCTTCCTCCTGCAGCACGGCGAGCAGCAGCCGCTCCGAGGCGCCGACGACGGTGAGCGCGCTGACGGGCACGGGAATCGGCTTCAGAATGCGGTGGGCCTGCGCCTGCGCGGTGATGCTGATGGCCCACTTCGAGACGGTCTTCGAGAGCTCGACGATGGGCACGCGCGGCCCGTTCGCCGGAGCGCGGCACTCCTGCAGGTACAAGCGCACCTCGCCGGGGTGCACCATGAGCAACGTGGCGACGACGTCTCCGACCTTTCGATAGGCCGCGAACTGCGCGTCACGCGTGGCGGCGGTCTCGAGGTCGACGCTGCAGTCTTCGAGCGCCTTCGTCATCAGCGCGCGCGCGGGCTCGATGACCTCGGCCACGAGCGCGGTCTGCGTCTCGAAGTACCGATAGAAGCCGCCTTTCGCCATGCCGGCGCGCTTCATGATGTCGTCGACGCTGACGGCGTCGATGCCGCGCTCGAGGAACAGGTGGAGCGCCGCTTCTTTGATCGCCGCCGCCTTCTCTTTGCGGTTCGTGTCGCGCACGCCGCCCTCGGGGCCGGGGCGCGGCATGACCTTTTTCTTCGGGGCGGGCTTGTTTTGTCGTGACCGTTTGGTCATGATTCCATCTCCATCAGGCCGGAACAGTTCTCGAGGAGCTCAGCATGCTCGGCATTCCCATCGGGTTGGCAGCGTCGAACGCGGGCGAGTGGTTGATTCACAAGTACTGGCTGCATGGCCTGGGCAAGAACAAGAAGAGCTTCTGGGCCTTTCACTGGCACGAGCACCACCGCGAGTCGCGGAAGAACGACATGGTCGACGCGCAGTACGTGCGCAGCGTGCTCACGTGGTCGCCGCAGGGCAAAGAGGCGTTGGCGCTCGCGCTCGGTGCGGTGGCGATGGTGCCGATGTTCCCGCTGGTGCCGTTCTTCACGGGCACCATCTGGTACCGCATGTACCGGTACTACGTGATTCACAAACGTTCGCACCTCGACCCGAACTGGGCGCGCGAGAACCTGCCGTGGCACTACGACCACCACATGGGGAAGGACCAGAACGCGAACTGGTGCGTGACGCACCCCTGGTTCGACCACGTGATGGGCACGCGCAAGCTGTACGAGTACTCGGCGCGCGGGCCGTCGAACGAGACCGCGCCGGCGTCGCAGCAGAAGTCGTTGCTCGGCCGCGCGTGGGACGGGCTCAAAGAAGCGTGGGATGTGAGGAAGAAGCTCGGCGGCGAGAAGAAGCGCGCGCACCTTCGCGTCGCGGCCTGAAGTCACGTCGTCGAGAGCAGGAAGGGCAGCACCACGCCGCAGCGCTCGACGCACGGCGGGTAGAACTCGCCTTCGACGCGGCCGCCGGCGGGCGGAGGCGGGCCCCACCAGAACTCGGCGAGGGCGATGGGCTCGAGGCCGAGCGAGAGCGCGTGACCGATGAGCTTGGGGCCCGCGCAGTCGGCGGTTCCCCATGGAGGTGCGGCGCCGTCGAAGAGCGCGCGCAGGTCTCTCTCGACGCCTGCCCGGTTCCGCATGCGATAGGTGCCGAAGATGGCGGTCATCGCGTCTCGTGACGTTTGTGCACGCGTGGCGGTGAGGGTGGCGTGTTGGCGCTCGAAGGGCTCGAGGCCGGCGACGAGGGCGAGGCGATCGCGTTTCCACACGGCGTTTCGTTCGCGGCCGAGCATGGTGTCGGCGCGGCTCTCGAGGTCGAGCGCCTTCGGGTCGGCTCCGTCGGAGCGTGCCGTGTTGCGACGGAGCTGACGTGCTTTCAGCTCGTGCTGGAGCGCGGCCTTCTCTTCAGCGACGCGCGCGTCGAACGTTTCGAGCGCACGCTTCGAGTAGGCCCAGGCAGCGGAGTTCCCGAGTGCTTCGAGCTCGGCGGTGAGCGCGTGCACCGCCGCATCCGACGCGGCCTCTGCTTTCAGGCGAGCAGGCAGATCGAAGAGCGGAGGCACGAAGCCAGGCACCTCCCAGTCCCAGCCGAGCTGGCCCGAGAAGCCGTGCAGCACGCCGACTGCGCCATCGGGAGCGCGGACGACGAGCACCCCGAACATCTTCCCGCCCGAGGGTTTGTGCAGCAGCTCGACGCCGTAGCCGTCGGTGATGAACCCCGTGCGGAGCCGCGCCATCAACTTCCCGGCGGCCTCACGCGCGAGGGGATGATCAGCGAAGACGTCGGCAGTCTTCGCCATCTCGGGAGTCGGGTTCCACCAGTTGATCAGCGACGACGAACTCACTTCCTTTTCTTGAGATCCTGCGCGCGGTCGTTGCGCTCGAGCCGCTTCATCGGGTCGTCGTGACCGACGAAGTTCGCGGCGCGCGCGGCGACTTCGACGGCCTTCTTGTGCAGCCGCGACGGGTCGTATTGGTACTCCGGCGCGTGTGACGCTCCGAACGCCTTCAGGAAGCTGTTCGCGAGGTCGCGGTCGTCTTCACTCGAATCGGCCGCGAGCAGCGCCACGACCTCTGGGTGCCCGTTCGCGCCGGCTTTGAGAATCGCCGTCTCCTGCTCGTCGTCACGCCACGTCGGCTCGGCGCCCTTCGCGAGCAACAGCTTCACCGCGTGCGTGAGCCCTCGGCGCGAAGCCTCGATGAGCGGCGTCGTTTTGCCCGGCCCGAGCTCGTTCACGTCTTTCGTCTCGGCGAGCGCGCGCTCGATGGCTGCCAGGTTTTCGGTCTCGATGGCCTCGAAGAGGGACATGCGGAGAGCAGACCCCAAGTTCCGCTGGGGCAGCAACGAGTGTTCACACCTGTTCTCACCAGACGAGAATTGTGACGGGACCGTGGAGTGACTTCACCTCGCGATCTGTGCGACAGCACACCGCATGCGAGTAGCCGGTTTCCTGCTCCTGTCGTCGCTCATCGGTTGCACCTGCGCGGGCCCGAAGATTCAGGTCGTGCGTGAAGAAGACGCGGGCCTTCCCCCCGAGTGCGTCGTCTCGGTCGAGATCTGCAACGGCCGCGACGACGACTGCGACGGCGCCATCGACGAAGAGCAGCCGATGCTCGAGTGCGGCATCGGCGCGTGCAAACGCTCGGTCGGCAGCTGCCTCGAAGGCACGCCGCAGACGTGCACGCCGGGGGCTCCGACGGCCGAGACCTGCAACGGCAAAGACGACGACTGCAACGGCGCCACCGACGAGAACCTGATGCCGGCGATGTGTGGCGTTGGTGAGTGCGCGGTGGTCGCGTCGACGTGCATGGCCGGTCAGCAGCAGGCGTGCATGCCGGGGGCTCCCACGGCCGAGCGCTGCAACGGCAAAGACGACGACTGTGACGGCACCGTCGACGAAGGGCTGCTCACGAACGCGTCGGGCGACCTGCGCCTTACGAACGACCCGGCCACGAGCGACTTCGTCTACATCGCCTCGTCGCCGACCGGCTTCGGCCTCGTCTGGCAGGACGCGCGAGACGGCAGCGCGATGAAGGGTGACATCTACTTCGCGGCGCTCGACAAGCAGGGCCGGCGGCAGGGCGGCGACGTACGCGTGAGCAACACTCCGGGCGTCTCGTCGCACCCCGCGATGGCCTTCAACGGGCAGCGCTGGGGCCTCGTGTACTCCGACGACTCGACCGACAACCTCGAGCTCTACTTCCGCTCGATCTCGACGACCGGTCAGCCGCTCGGCGCTCCGGTGCGAATCACCAACGCGCCGCTCGACTCCGACTGGCCTGACGTCGTGTGGACCGGGCAGGAGTACGCGATGGCGTGGGAAGACGAGCGCGCCGGCGCGAACAAGCAAGACCTGTACTTCATGCGCTTCGACGTCAACGGCACCCGCCTGGGCGGAGAGGTGCGCGTGACGACCGACCCCGCACGGCAGAGCTACCCGATTCTCAAGTACAGCGGGCAAGGCTTCGGTCTCGCGTGGACCGATTGGCGTGACGGCAATCGGGAGATCTACTTCCGCCGCCTCGAGGTCGACGGCCGGCCCGCAGGCAACGAAGTGCGCATCACGAGCAACGCGGCCGACTCCGCGTGGCCCGACCTGGCGTGGAACAACGACCGACGGGAGTGGGCCATCGTGTGGCACGACACGCGCGACGGAAACGCCGAGGTGTACTTCCAGCGGCTCGACGCGATGGGCGCGAAGCTGGGTGGCGAAGTGCGGCTCACCAGCGCTGCTGGTTTCTCCGGGTACCCCAGCATCGACTGGAATGGGTTCGAGTACGGCGTGTCGTGGCAGGACGAGCGCGTCACCGCTGGCAAGCCGGCCATCTATTTCATGCAGCTGTCGGGCACCGGCGTGAAGAACGGCAACGATCTGAAGCTCTCGAGCGGCAATGGCTCGGCGACGTTCACGACGGCGTTGTGGAATGGAACGACGTTCGCGTTCTGCTGGCGAGACGATCGAAACGGCGCGACGAACACCGAGCTGTACTTCGCCTACGTCGGGTGCCCGTAGCGGGTCGGCTCGTCACGGCGAACGACTGCAGCAACGGAGCGCGGGTAGCGGCCGGTGTGCTCCCAAGCCTCGAGTGCGAGCAGTTTCCGAAGGAATGATCTCGCCACCTCGTCGACCGGCGGCCGCTTGAGACCGCGCGGTCATCGACCTCGAACGCGAGGGACGGCGTCGGTCACGAGCTGCGAAGCGCCGAGTGTGCGCGGTTCGGACGGTGGGGCCCCGACGCGACCGTCGGCCATCGACCTCGGCGAGCGATGTATCGGTCACGAGCTGCGAAGCGCTTCGGAAGGAGGGGCGCCGACGGCAGCGGCCATCGGCCTCGGACCCGGGGCGATTCCTCGCGACCCGCGCACAATCGAGGCTTCAGGCACCATCACCATCCCGCGCTCGCTCCGAGCCTTTCGCTCTTCTCGGACATCGCCAACCGCTCAGCCGTGCGTCGCGAGCGCCAGTGCCGACGGCGTCGCTACCTCGACCTCGCTCGCCGCATCGGAGCCCTTGAAGAACCCCTTCGTGCGCTCCAGGTGCGACGGTTTGAGCAAGGTGCCCGCGCGCAACACCTCGACCGCCATCGACGCAGGCCGAAGCGCCGAGAGCAGCACCACGTTCGGCGCCAACTGCGAGAACGTCGTCGACGCGCGCTGCAGTGACTGACTCGCCACCGACATGGTCCACGGGCCCGCGCTGATCCGCGCGCCTTCTGCCATCGCACCCGTCACGACCCGCCCGGGAAAAGGAACGAGCGACCGCTCCCGTCGCTGGTCGAACGCCGCGTGCGCGCGCTGCAGCATCATCGTCAGCAGATCGCCGACCAGCTCGCGGCCACTCGACGCGTTCGCCACCGAGCGCTCGATGCTGCCCGTCACCTCGAGCATGACGTCGAGCCACCGGCCCTCGGACGGCAACACGAGCGAGCCCAGCGCTCGCGTCACCTCGCCGCTGACCTTCACCGTCACCGCCTTCGTCACCTCGGTGAGTGCCTGCTCGAGCAGCTGCTCCGCGGTCGCGACGGGCTGCGCCTCGGGCAGTCCAATGCGCGACGCCACCACGTTCACCGCGTCGAGCCTGGCCAGCGCCGCCTCGAGCGCCTTCGTGCGCACCTCGAGCTCGAGCTGAATCTCGACGTTGCGTTGCCCGACCTTCAGCCGCGCCATCAGCTCGGCCGGCACCGGCGGCTTCGACAGGAAGTCGTCTGCGCCGGCTTTGAGGCCGTCGACCACGTCTTGCTTCTCGGTTCTCGCGGTGAGCAACACGAGGTGCGGGCGAATGCCCAGTGGCGCCTCTCGCACTCGCCGGCAGACGTCGACACCATCGAGGCCCGGCATCTCCCAGTCGATCAGCGCCAGGTGTGGCCCGTTCACGTCGAGCAGCGCCGTCAGCGCCTGCGAACCATCGACCACCGAGATCACCTCGTGGCCCGCTCGCCTGAGGAGCCCCGCCAGCTGAGCCCGTTGGGTCTCGGAATCATCAGCGACCAGCACACGCATCGAAGAAGGCTAGCGACCGCACTGGCAAATGACATTCGTTCGAACGGCCGTCACGACTCTGACGCGCGCGCGGCGAGTGTTCTCGCGGCGATTCGTTCGTCAGACGAGCGTCGAGAGCGCGCGCTCGAAGGCCCGAGCCCGCGGGAGCACAGCTTCGAGAAACGGTACCGGCCCCAGGAAACGAACCCCCGGAAACCTCGCCTCGAGCTCGGCCTTGTTGAGCGCCACCGAGGGGTCACCCGAGCCCGCCGCTGACGAGACCATCACCACCGCGGCGACGCGGAGCCGTCGCGCCGCCAGCGCCTCGAGCGTCAACGTCGTGTGGTTGATGGTGCCGAGCGCCGAGCGCGCGACGACCACCGCGGGCAGCTTCAGCGCGGCGATGGCGTCGATGACGTCGTGCCGCGAATCCAACGGCACCCGCAGCCCGCCTGCGCCCTCGACCACCCCCGCGCCGCCGCCGAATGACGCGAACGTCGACACCATCGCTCGCCACGACGTCGCGCGACGCTCCCGCCTCGCCGCCATCGCGGGAGCCAGCGGTGCCCTGAAGCGAAACAGGCTCACCGTCTCGAGCGGCTGCCAGCCTCCGCCGGCGTGCTGCAGCGCGAGCCCATCGCCCGGCGCGTCGAGTGACGCCATGCCGCTCTCGAACGGCTTGAACGCGAAGGGCCGATGGCCGCGCTTCACCATCAGCCGCAGCAGCGCCGCGCTCACCTGCGTCTTGCCCACGCCCGTGTCGGTGCCAGTGACGAAGTACCGCGGTGTCATGGGAGCCCTTGTGACCTCGACACGGCCGCGGGGCAATCGTTCCCGATGGCGCGGGTTGGCAAGGTGCCTCGCTCTGGCTACACAGCAGCCACTCTCTGGCCGAAGAGAGCCCGTCTCCCGCGGCACCGCATGGAGTCTTCAATGCAACGTCGTCTTCTGTTCGCGCTGGCGCTGTTCGCGCCGCTGTCTGCGCTCGCGACCGTCGTGCTCTCGCTGTCGATGGAGGAGCTGACCGCGAAGTCGCCCCTCGTCGTGCGGGGCACCGTTCACCGCGTCGACACCCAGTGGGACGAGGGCCATCGCGGCATCTGGACGACGTCGGAGGTCGTGGTGCGGGAGGTGCTCAAGGGCACGCCGCGCACGACGGTGCTGGTGAAGCAGCCCGGAGGCACGGTCGGCACGTTCTCGCAGCGCGTGTCGGGCGTGGCGACCTTCACGCCCGGCGAAGACGTGGTGCTGTTCCTCGAGCCCGCCGTCGACGTGCCCGACGCGTTCGTGCCGTACTCCATGAGCGCCGCGAAGGTGTCGCTGGTGCAGAAGGGCGGCCAGACGGTGGCGCTGCGAGACCTCTCGGGGCTCTCGTTCGCGCTGCCGGGCACGAAGGGCGTGATTCGGCCCGTCGACGAGCGTGAGACCCTCGGCACGGCCGACGCGTTCCTCGCCCGCATTCGTGTCGCGGTGAAGGGCGGTGCGCGATGAACCGCCTGCTCACGTTCGCCCTCGTGTCGTTGTCGCTCCCCGTGCTCGCGACGCCGGGCTCGAACCGTTGGTCGCTCGACAGCTGCACCACGTCGTGCCGGGTGCGCGCCACCAACCAGACGACGACGAACATGTCGTGCCTCACGGGCAAGTGTTACCCCGAGGTGCGCTTCGCGACCGCCGTGTGGAACCGGCCGAGCGGCACGGGCGCCGGCACGAGCGCGATGGCCATCAACGGCACGCAGGCGGTGTCGTACGCGGTGGTGCTCACCGGCATGCAGTCGGCGTTTCAGAAGTGGTCGGTGTCGAACACCGCGCTCACCTGCACCACCTCGATGAACTTCGAGTTCCAGGGCACGTACGCGTCACCGACCGGCACCACCGCCATCAACGGCAACGACGGCAACAACAACGTCATCTGGCTGGGCGGCAACTTCTGGCGGCACGGCAGCGGCACGCTCGGCGTCACCACCACCTCGTTCTTCCCCGGCGAAATCACCGACGCCGACATGGAGCTGAACAACAACTCCACCTGGGCGAACGACGGGCGCCAGACGGCCATCGACTACGAGAGCGTCGTCACCCACGAGGCCGGCCACTTCGTCGGCATGGACCACACGAACTCTGGCAACGCGGTGATGAACCCGTCGGTCGGCAATGGCGTGGTGAAGCGCGCGCTGCTGGCGCCCGATGTGAGCGACCTCTGCACGATGTACCCGGGCGCGGCAGGCGGTCAGGGCGCGACCTGCACGAGCGCCACCCAGTGCGCGGGCGGCCGCGTGTGTGAAGGCGCGTCGGGCTCGACCAACCTCATCTGCACGCAGGACTGCACGGCCGTGGGCGCCACATGCCCCACCGGCTTCTCGTGTCAGGCCTCGACGGCGGGCTTCGCGTGTCTGCCGCAGGTGGGCGTGTCTGACCTCTGCCGTTTCTGCACGACGGGCGCCGACTGCGTCACGGGGCAGTGCCTCACCAACGGCTCGGGCAACAACTGGTGCTCGACGACGTGCAACCCCTCGGTCGCGGGTGCGTGCGGCGCTGGCTACAACTGCACCACCATCGGTACGTCGTCGTACTGCATTCCCACGGCGAGCTGCACGAACCAGTGCACGGTGGCGACGGCGGCGACCGACTGCGCGCCCGGCTACGAGTGCGTGGGCGGCAGCTGCAACCCGACGGGCAACGTCGGAGACCGCTGCGAAGTCTCGGGCGTCTGCAACATGTGCGGGCAGTGCATCACCGACGCGACCGACCCGAACCTCGCCTTCTGTCGCAGCTGCTGCAACGGCCTCGGTGAGTGCGCGGGCTGCACGTCGACGACCTGCACCTCGGGCCAGTCGTGCACCGGCTTGTCTGGCTCGACCGAGCGCGTGTGTGTGCCGTCGTCAGGAGCGAGCCTGTGTCAGGCGTGCAGCGCGACCGTGAGCTGTCAGTCGGGGCTCAACTGCGTGGCGGGGCTGTGCCGCTCTCCGTGCAACCCGACCAACCCTGGAACGTGCGCGGCCTGCGCAGCTGTCTCGGGTGGAGGAGGCGTCTGTGTCTGCGGCCCGTCGGAGACCGCCGATGAAGGCCAGGCGTGTTCGTTCACCGTACCGATTCGCATCTGCCGCACGGGGCTCCGGTGCTCCTCAGGCACGTGTCGAACGCCGTGCACGCCGACGGCGCCGGTGCCGTGTGGAACGGGCTTCACGTGTTCGAACGTGGGCGGCGCGAACGTGTGCATTCCCGGTGGGGCTGGTGGTGGAAGCGCCGGTGGTGGACCTGCGGGCGGCGGAACGTCGGGCACCGGCGGCGGAACGTCGGGCACCGGCGGCGGAACGTCGGGCACGGGCGGCGGAACGTCGGGCACGGGCGGTGGAACGTCGGGCACGGGCGGTGGAACGTCGGGCACGGGCGGTGGCACGTCGGGTGTCGGCGGCGGAACGTCGGGCACGGGCGGTGGCACGTCGGGCACGGGCGGTGGCACGTCGGGTGTCGGCGGTGGCACGTCGGGCACCGGTGGTGGCACGTCGGGTGTCGGCGGCGGCTCGGGCGCTGGAGTCGGCGTCACGTGCGGTCCGTCGAACTGCATGGGCTGCTGTGCGAGCGGCATCTGCGTCTCGTTCCCCTCGAGCGAGCGCTGCGGCGTGAGCGGTGCCGAATGCAAGGTGTGCGCGAACACGCAGACGTGCAACGCGGGCATGTGTGTGGCGAAGCCGGCGACGTCGAGCTGCCTCGGGTGCTCATCGGCTGAGCTCTCGCCGTTGCTGCTCCTCGCGGTCGGGCTGCTGCGTCGCCGCCGTCGCTGAGCTTTCGCCGGCTGAAGTGTCCTCGTTCGCGCTCGAGTTCTTCGCGTGCGCGACGGCGAGCCTGCGCTCGGCCTCGATTGCGTCGTGCCGCTCGGCTGCGCTGTTGAGCTTGCGCGCCGACGGCCGTCGAACTCGTTCAACGTGCGCGAGCCCGGAACGCTCCGGCGAGACCGGATCCTACGAACCCCGTCACCAACTCGAGTCAGCGGAGCCACCGCTTGGCCGGCGAGCGCTGGTGCTGCTCGAGGCGTTCTTTCCAGCCGCTCACGATGAGCGTGACGACGGTGTCGTCGATGAGCACGACGAAGGTCGGTATCGGGAGAACCAGCTCAGCTCATCGGGCTGCTGGTGAACTCGGTGCCGATGCTGGGCTGCTCGCAGCAGACCAACGCTCGCTGGTGCGTTCGTCGATGCCGCTGAGTCCCACGCTCCGCGGTTCGCAGTTCATACACACGCGCGTGATGCCGACGACGAGCGTGTCGAGCGGTGACACGTGCCGCAGCGCTCGCACGTCTCCTGAATCACGAGCAGGTTCCGTCGAGTCGACACGCCGACACGCCACCATCACGCCCCGGGCCGCTGCACGGTGAACCGGTGTCGCAGCAGACGTTGCCCGAGCGCCCGCAACACCTGCCGTCCGCATGACAGCGGCCGCTCTCGCACTGCAGGTTCGCGGTCGACGCGGTGCACTTCGGCACGCAGCCCAGCGCTCCGCCGTCGAGCACGTCGCAGATCGTGTCGGGGTTCGCGCACGTCGAGCCCGCCACGGAGCAGCCTTTCAAGCAGACGGTCTGCGACTGGTACGAGCTGCAGACGTCGGGAGCAGGGCAGGTCGCGCTCGTGCACTCGTCGCTGCAATAGCCCGTTCCCCACGCGAGACCGGTGAGGCACGTCGGGCGACCGGAGGCTCCTGCGGCGCAGTCGCCGTCCCAGGTGCAGCTCGAACCCAGCGGCCGGTTGCCGGGTCGAACGCAGAACCCCTGCTCGGAGCCACCGCCGCACGTCTCGGGCCCGCCACAGACGCGACAGTCCTCGTTTGGAGAGCCACCTTTGCGGGCGCAGCGCGTCGCATTCAGGTTCACGCACGCTCCCTCGAGACAACACTGCCCGGCGGTGCAGTTCGCGCACGTTGGCGGAGCCGCGCAGCGAAGCCCGTCACAGCGCCACGCTCCGACGCAGGTCGCGCACGCATTGCCGCTGGTGCCGCAGTTCGACTGGGTATTGCCGGGCTGACAGTTGCCCCGCTCGTCACAACACCCCGCGCAGTTGCTGGAGTTGCAGCTGGTCCGGCACACGCCGTCGACGCAGCTGGCCGGTCCACAGGCCTGACACTGAACCCCGTTCACGCCACAGGAGAAGGGGCTGCTTCCGACGACGCAGGTCTCACCAACGCAGCAGCCTCGACAGGTGTCCGGCCCGCACCGGGCCGCGACACAGCGCCCGAACTCACACGCGAAGTCGGGGCAGGTGTTGCACGCCACGCCGCCGAGCCCGCACGCCCCCGGCTGGTTGCCGTCCTGACAGACTCCTGCAACGTCGCAGCAACCCGAGCAGGTGCGCGGACTGCAGCGCGAGGTCGTCACGCCCGCGTCGCTGCACGAAATGACGAAGCAGTACCAGGGCAC
>JAEUJR010000234.1 GCA_016793585.1 Archangium sp. | reverse complement strand
CGCCGAGACGGGGCAGACCGAGACGCACGACGGGTCGACGCAGTGGTAGCAGGACTTCTTGGTGAAGGCGAAGCCGTCGACGACCGCGTCTTTCGTCTCACCGGTGCCGTTCGAGTACGCCTTGATGCAGTTGAGCGTCTTGGCCGAGATGTCGAGCGGCGCGTCCCACACGGCATTGACGTCGCCCTTCTCCATCTCGAGCGGCGTGCGCTCGGCGGGCATGTCGTTGGCCTCTTTGCAGGCGGGCATGCACGCGCGGCAGCCGATGCACAGGGTGCCGTCGAAGAGCAGCCCCAGGGCCTCTTCGGGCATCTGCTTGTTGGGCCGGGCTTCGGCCACCTTCGCGACGCCGGTCGTGGCCGCAGCCGTCACGGCTGCTCCGCGCGTCGCCAGCTTCAGGAAGTTTCGCCGGTCGATGGTCATGGGCGGCTCCCTTCACTCCGGCTTCTTCTGGTTCTTCTCTTCCTGCTTGCCGAGGTTCGACGCGAGCTTCATGCCCGCACCGACCGCGAGCCCGCCGAGCACCGCCGCCGCGCCCGCGGTGGCGATCGTCGCGCCCTGACCCTGCTCCTCGGCGGGGCGCGCGAAGTGCGTGGGCGGCGTCACCGTCTTGAGGGTGGCGAGCGAGTGAATCGGCTTGGCGAACCCGACGCCCTCTTCGGTGCAGCCGAAGCACGGGTGGCCGGTGCCGACGGGCCAGCTGCCGGTGCCGCAGTCGCCGAAGAGAATCGACGGGCAGTTCGCGTACGTCTCGGGGCCCTTGCAGCCGAGCTTGTACAGGCACCAGCCCTGACGGTGGCCTTCGTCGCCGAACTGTTTGGCGAAGCGGCCCGCGTCGAAGTGCGCGCGGCGCTCGCAGTTCTCGTGAATGAGGCGGCCGTAGGCGAACTTCGGCCGGCCCTTCGCGTCGAGGTCGGGCAGCTTCCCGAACGTGAGGAAGTGCACCACCGTCGAGAGGAAGTTGTACGGGTTCGGCGGGCAGCCGGGAATCGTGACGACCGGCTTGCCGAGCATCTTCGAGACGGGGCTGGCGCCGGTCGGGTTCGGCGACGTCGACGGCATGCCGCCCCACGACGCGCACGAGCCGATGGAGATGATGGCCGCCGCGTCTTTGGCGCACTCCTCGGTCAGCTGCATGGCCGTCTTGCCGCCGACCTTGCAGTAGATGCCCTGGTCCTTCATGGGAATCGCGCCCTCGATGACGAGCACGTACTTGCCCTTGTTCTTCTCCATCGCGTCGAGGCGCGCCTTCTCGGCCTGGTGGCCCGCGGCGACCTGCAGCGTCTCGTGGTAGTCGAGGCTGATCAGCTCGAGGATCAGCTTCTCGAGGGTCGGGTGCTCGGCGCGCAGCAGGCTCTCGGTGCAGCCCGTACACTCCTGGAACTGGAGCCAGATGACCGACGGGCGCGGCGCGGCCGTCATCGCGTTCGCCACGGCGCCGAAGGCCGTGCTTGGCAGGCCCATGGCGGCGGTGACCGTGGCCGTAATCTGCACGAAGTCGCGTCGGCTCAGCCCAAACCGTTCGATGGCGCGAGAGACCTCTTCGGAGCTCTCGAGGTCTTGAGCCAGGGGACTCTTCTTCAGCCACAGGTCGATGGCGCTCATGTCACCTCCGCACAGCGGGAACGGAATGTGACGGGTCGCCTGTTCATCAACCGAGCCACTTGGCGGCCATCAAGGGCGTATGGGGCCGTGGATCAGAAACGTCACAGACGCGTGCAACCGGTGCTGCTGTTCAGAGTGAAACGCACGATGTGCGGGCTCGCGAAAAGTTGTCGCATCGCGTCGGACACACCTGCGTACACGAGCGTCAATCGACGGCGGTGAGGCGACGGCTGAACCAGCGCACCACGTCGAGGGCCGTCACCACGCCCAGCAGATGCCCCGTGTCGTCGACGATGGGCGTGCGCTCGAGGTCTCGCGAGTCCATCAGTTGGGCGAGCTCGAGAATGGTGAGGTGTTCGTTCACCGCGACGACGGGAATGATGGCGTCTTCGACCTCGGCGCCCGGAGAGTCACACAGCGCGGCGAGCTCCGAGGTGAGCACGGTGCCCAGCAACGAGGCGTTGTCGTCGACGACCGGCGCCGAGGCGAGCTGGGCGCCCTGCAGCAACCGCAGCCCGTCGAACACCGGCAGCTCGGCGTCGAGCACCACCGTCTCGTGGGGCACCAGCTCTCCGCAGACGCCGCGCGGCTCGACCAGGCCGGCTGGCACCGAACAGACGAGCGCGTCGGTGCTCGCCTGGTGCAGGCGCTGGCAGCTCAGGCACGATGGCACCGACTGGCCCGTCATCTTCAGCGGGCAGTGCACGGTGCTGCGAACGGCCTCGACGCCACCGGGCCTCACCAGCACCACTTGCCGCGTTGGCAAACGAACGGGTCGGTCGTCGGTTCCGTCGCCGGGCACCATGCGCGCGCGAGAAGGTCCAAGTTCCATGCCGCCACCTCGCCCGGTGCCTGGGGACGAAGGCGCTGAGTTTGCGCCCCTGCGCCGCGCGTCAGTCGTGCCAGTCGCGTCGCACGGGCTGCAGGCGGCGCGGCCCTCTGAAGAACACACGGCCCGAGACCGCTTCGAGCGTCTCGTCACCCATGACCGGCACCTGCTCTCTGATGAGCCAGCGACACGCGCCCTCTTCCATCAGCAGCTCGCCTTCGAGCTCGAGCGCCGCTTTGCCCTTCACCAGCTGAACGAGCGGCGGCCCGCGGTCCCACGTGCTGGCGTAGAACGCGCATCGTCGGCCCGCCTCGAGCCGAAATCGGTAGCCGTCGTCGGAGCAGGGCTCGGCGCGAACGAGCTCGGCCAACGCGTCGGTGAGCGTCTGGTGCGCGGCCAGCTCGCGTTCGAAGCGCGTCTTCGCCGCCTGGTTTCGTGCGAGCACCGCCTCGACGACCTGGCGACCTTCGGCCAGCCGCGCAGCCTCTTCACGCTCGAAGGCCTTGCGCCGTGAGGCCGCCTGCTTGTTCCAGAGCGCCTTTTCTTGTGGCGACAGCGGCACCCACTGCGCCTCGCGACCCAGGTCGGGCCCGAAGAAGATGGTGCTCAGGCCAGCGGTCATCAGGGCGAGCGTCAGCTGACCGGGGTCGACGTTGCCGCGGTACACCCACTTTCCGGGCTCGCGCTCTTCGGCGTACTCGCGGGGAAGGCTCTGCGGCGGCACCGTCTCGTACGTGGGCGGCCACGGAGCGCGGAGCAGGTCGCGCACGTCGTCGAGCCCACGCGATGTCTTCGGTGCGGTGAAGACGTGCAGCACCTCGTCATGCGCGGGTGACTCGAGGGCCGGGCGCGTCAGCAGCAGCGCGGTGCCTGGCGGCAGGGCCTTCGCCTCGAAGCTGAAGCGGTAGAAGGCGGTGTCGCGCAGCGGGTCGAGGCCCGAGGCGACGCTCACGGCCTCTCGAGGCAGCAGGTCGAGCAACGAGACGCGCTCGATGTGCCAGGTGACGTTCATCTGTGCGGTGAGCTGCGCGTGCAGGCGGTCTCGCTCGGGGTCGTTCTGCGGCACGCGCGAGGCGTCGGCGATGTGGCAGGCCCGGCTCAAGTCGCCGCGGTCGATGGCCGCGCGCATCGGGTGACACGCCACGAGGGCCGCGCCCAGGACCATCGCCATCAGCCATCGCGTCATGCGCGAACGGTAACAGCGGCCCCACGCGAGGCGCAGCGGCGGCTCCAGCTCGGCGTTGGTGACGCGTGACCAGGTCGAAGGCGGGCTACGGTGTCGCCGTGTTCCTCCGAACCCTCGCCGCGTGGCTCGCTGCGCTCTGCGCTTCGACCTGTGCGCGGCCGCTGACCCAACCCGTCGAGGTGACGTTTCTGGCCGAGCCGTTGGCGCTCGACTTCGGCGGTGTCACGGTGTCTGCGCGCGACACCCGCTTCGTCACGGTCACCAACACGAGCCGCGTGAGCGTCGCCTTCACGCTGCAGACCGACGCTCCCTTCGACACCGGCCCGACGCTGACGCTGGCGGCGGGCGAAGCGCGCGAGCTGCCCGTCTCGTTCATTCCGCGCAGGCCGGGGGCGGTCTCTGGCACGCTCCGCATCACCACGGCCGACGCGACACCGGTGAACGTGGCGTTGACGGGAGAAGGGCTCGAACCGCCAACCTGCGCGACGCCCTGGAGTTGCTGGGAAGCCCACCTCGAGCAGGGCCAGTGCGTCACCGAGAAGCGGCCCGACGGCACGGCCTGCGCCGAGACGTGCCTGACGGGCGCCGCATGCCGAAACGGGGTCTGCGTCGGCGAGGCGCTCACCTGCGCCGACGACGGCGACGCGTGCACCGTCGAGCTCTGCAGCGCAGGCCAGGGGTGTCATGCGGTCGCCAGGCGCTGCGCGCCCTCGAGCAACCCGTGCAAGGTGGCGCGCTGCGACGCCCGCCTCGGGTGTGTCGAAGACGACGCGACCGACGGCGTCTTCTGCGGCCCGTCGCGAGACTGCGGCGCAGCGTCGGTGTGCATCTCTGGGCAGTGTGTGGTGAGGCCGTTGCCTGACGGCGCCGCGTGTGGCTCGGAGTCACCGTGTCAGCGCGCGGGTCGCTGCGTCGCTGGAGCCTGTGCGCAACCGGCGCCCTCTTCGCTCACTCCGCTGTTCACCTCGAACGGCCACAGCGCCTCTGGCCCGCTGTCGCTCAGCGACGCGGGGATGATGCGGGTGCCGGGGCCGACCCAGACGTGGGAGCAGCGGTTCGACGCGAGGTCCTTCCACCTGGCGGCCGATGGCCTCTTCGTCGGCCAACCTGACTACCGCTCCATCGCGGTGGTGAACGCGAACGACGGCCAACCGTTGTGGAGTTCGCTGCTGCCCGCGCTCTTCCCTGGCGTGCGGTGCCCGGGCGGAGGACCGCTCACGTACTTCAACCTCTACGAGCTGGCCCTCGATGGAACCGACGAGCTGCTCTTGCGGGGGTGGCAGCAGTGCGGCCCGGCCGGTTCGCGCTTCGACAACGTCGTGGTGGCGGTCGACCGGCAGACGGGCACGCCCCGGTGGGTCGTCTTGCGCAGCGAGTTCTCTCCGTACGGCCTCGTCGGCGCCGCGACGGGGGGCGCGTGGTTTCTCGACGGCAGCCCTCGCCGGCTCGTACGGGCGTCGAGACAGGGCGCCGTGTCGACGCTGGCCCTCCCCTCCGACGCGGAGGAACTGCTCGCGGTGGCGCACGGCGTCGCGTGGGTTCGTGGGCGCTCGGTGGTGCACGCGGTGCCGCTCGACGGAGGCGTCATCGCCAGCACGCCGTGGACGGCCGGCGTGCGGTCGGGTTCGTCTCTGACCGACTGGAAGGGCTCCATTCGCTTCGTCAACGTGGCGTCGTCCGACGGTGGCCTCGCGACGCTCGGGGGAGGGCCGGTCGCACTGCCGCTGGGTGACGCAGGCGTCTCGAGCGACGCCACACTGGCGCGGTTGGCCGATGGCTCGACGCTGGTCGCCTCGTTGGTGGGCGCGTCTTCGGGCGGCAGAACGCTCTTGAGTCTGGTCGGCCCCGCGGGAGACCTGACGTGGCAGTGCGTCGTGCCCGCGTATGCAGCGTACGCCGCGCTCGAGGTGCAGCACGGCGTCGTGGTGATGGGTGACCTCGGCGCGTATTCGGTGCCCGGGCTCGAGGCCGCGCCAGAGAGCGCTGGGTGGACGCAGCGCTTCGCAACACCCTCGCGAACGGGCCGCGAAGTGCCGTGACGTGAGGTCTACCC
>JAEUJR010000219.1 GCA_016793585.1 Archangium sp. | reverse complement strand
AGGTACACCCAGTACGCCGACTGCACGAGCACGCCGGGGGGCTTCGAGCCCGGCCGCAGCGCAGGCCCGATGACGCCCAGCACCATCGACCACGCCGCCACCGCCGCGAGCACCTGGCCCTGCCACTGCCACTGCAGCGGGCGCGAGAAGACGAAGAGGCACAGCGCGAGCGAGGCCACTGCCAGCCACCACCCGCGGCGCTGCAGCACGGCCGTCGCATGGTGCGACTGATGAAGCAGCCACCCGAACGCGAAGAACGGCGCGAAGTACCCGACGCTGTTCGACGAGGGCACGAACGAGAAGGCAGGCTGCGGCTCTCCGAACATCAGCACCGACGCAGCGGTGAGCCCGCTCGCCAACACCAGCACTTCGGGCACGCGCAGCGCCGAATCGAGCCGCACCACGAGCCGCGTCTTCGACAAGAGCCACCCGCCAAGACAGAACAGAAACAGGTACTCGAGGAACCACAGGTGCAGCGGCCGAAACAGCCACTCGCCCTGGCCCGCGAAGGCGTGATGCATCGTGCCCTGCGCGAGCGACGCGCGGCGAATGAGTACGTCGGTGACGATGGAGATGGGGAGCGCGACGAAGAACGGCACCAGCAGGCGCTTCGCGCGGTCCTTCAGGAAGCCATCACCCCGCCGCTGCAGCACGAGCGCCGCGAAGAAGCCCGAGAGCGTGAAGAACACCGGCATGCGCACGGCATGAATGACGCCTGCGACGAGCGAGAAGCCGCTCCACGTGGCCTCGGCCTGCACGGGAAACCACGGCCCCACGTCGGGCATGAAGGCGTACGTCGAGTGGTAGACGAGCCCGAGCAGCATCGCGGCTGCGCGCACCCGGTCGAGCCCGTCGAAGCGCGTCACAACGAGTCGAAGCGCTCCTCGACGGCGCGGCAGAGCGTCTTGAGCACCTTCACGCGGGCGAAGTTCTTGTCGTTGGCTTCCACCAACGTCCACGGGGCTTCTTCGGTGCTGGTGCGGTCGACCATGTCGCAGACGGCCGTCTCGTACTCGTCCCACTTCTTGCGATTGCGCCAATCTTCGTCGGTGATTTTGAAACGTTTGAAGGGTGTGCGCTCGCGCTCCTTGAAACGTTTGAATTGTTCCTCTTTCGAGATGGCAAGCCAGAACTTCGTCAGCACCGAGCCGCCCGTCAGCAGCTCACCCTCGAAGTCGTTGATCTCCTGGTAGGCCCTCATCCACGCGGCCTCGGTCGCGAAGCCTTCGACGCGCTCGACGAGCACGCGGCCGTACCAGCTGCGGTCGAAGATGGCGATGCGGCCGTGGCGCGGCAGGTGTCTCCAGAAGCGCCACAGGTAGGGCTGCGCGCGCTCCTCTTCGGTGGGCGCGGCGATGGGAATGGGGCGAATGAAGCGCGCGTCGATGGCCTGCGTGATGCGGCGAATGGCGCCACCCTTGCCCGCGGCGTCGTTGCCCTCGAAGACGCACACCACCGACACCTTGCGGAACTTCACGTCGCGCGAGAGCAGGTTGAGGCGGCCCTGCCACTTCTCGAGCTGCTTCTCGTACGAGGCGTCGTCGAGCTTCTGCGTGAGGTCGAGCGACTTGAGCACGTTGCGGCCGTCGACCGGCGGGAGCAGGGGCGGCGCGTTGGTGTTGGTGGCAGGCGCGCCGTCGTCGAGCCGGTCTTCGATGGTGGCGAGCAGCGTCTTGCCGACGGTGAGCGAGCGGTAGCGGGCGTCGGCGCCGTTGACGACGTGCCAGGGCGCGTGACCCGTCGAGGTGCTGCGAACGAAGTGCTCCGACGCCTCGGAGAAGCGGTCGTACTGGCCGAACAAGTCCCACTCGCCTTCGCCGACGCGCCAGCGGGTGCGTTTGTCGGCGGCCAGCGCCTCGAGCCGTTTGCGCTGCTGCTTCTTGGTGAGGTGAAACCAGAACTTCACCAGCAGCACGCCCTCGTCACAGAGCATCTTCTCGAAGCGGTTCACCTCGGCGACGCGCTGGTCGAGCTCGGCCCGGGTGATGGCACGGTACGCCCGGTCGACGATGGGCTGGCTGTGCCAGGCGCCGAAGAAGATGCCGATGCGCCCCTTCGGCGGCAGGCGCTGCCAGAAGCGCCACATGGCCGGCCGGGCGCGCTCGTCGTCGCTGGGCTGGTCGAACGCGTGCGTGTTGATGTGGCGCGGGTCCATCCACTCGTGGAGCAGGTTGACCGTCTCGCCCTTGCCGGCGCCTTCGACGCCGCCGATGAGCACCAGCACGGGGAACTGCTTCTTCTCGAGCACCCGGTACTGCGCGGCGAGCAGGGCCTGTCGCAGCTTCGGCTCCTGCTTCTTCCAGGTGGCTTTGTCGACTTCGTGGGCGATGGAGGCGGTCTCGAACACGACGTGAAGGTTAGTCGCGCGACGTCGAGGTGTCGCGATTCGGATCAGCCCGGCGTGGCCTTGATCAAGCGCTGGTCGAAACCGATGGAGCCCTCCGTTTTCGTGCGTCTGCCTGGTCGCACGGAGCGAACGGTTTACGGTGCAACCCATGACGCTCGTCCTCGCGCTCGTCGCCGGTGCCCTCGGCTGGTCGTTGTCGGAGTACACGCTCCACCGCTTCGTGGGCCACGGGCGCACGCGCCGCCGCGAAGGCCTCTGGTTCCTCGGGCCGCAGGCGGTGCTGCTGCTCTTCAACGAGGAGCACATTCACCACCACCGCGACCCGCTCTACTTCGCGCCGGCGTGGAAGAAGGCGCTGGCGACGGTGGTGTTGGTGCCCCTCATCGGTGGCCTCGCGTCGCTGGCCGTCGGCCTCGAGCTCGGCGTCGCTTTCGGAGCGGGCTTCGCGCTGACGTACCTGGGCTACGAGGTGCTGCACCGCCGCATTCACACGCACGCGCCCATCGCCGGCTACTTCGCGTGGATGCGGAGGCACCACCTGCACCACCACGTCTCGCCGAA
>JAEUJR010000195.1 GCA_016793585.1 Archangium sp. | reverse complement strand
CGAGAAGGACGACTTCACCCACAGGGGCACCCGGTACTTCATGGCGAACTCGACGCTGCGAATCTGCAGCACCTTGGCGCCCAGGCTGGCGAGCTCGAGCATCTCTTCGTAGCTGATGCGATCGAGCTTGCGGGCCGCGGGCGCGATGTTCGGGTCGGTCGTGTAGACGCCGTCGACGTCGGTGTAGATCTCGCACGCGTCGGCGTTGAGCGCGGCCGCGATGGCGACGGCGGTGGTGTCGGAGCCGCCGCGGCCCAGCGTGGTGATGCTGCCGTGCTCGTCGACGCCCTGGAAGCCGGCGACCACCGCGATGTGGCCCTGCTTGACGACCTCGAGAATGCGCGAGCCGTCGATGGTCTGAATGCGGGCCTTCGAGAAGGTGCTGTCGGTGACGATGCGGCACTGGTGGCCCAGAAAGCTGGTGGCCTTGCCGCCGAGCGTCTGAATCGCGATCGACACGAGGCCGACCGACACCTGCTCTCCGGTCGCCACCACCACGTCCTGCTCGCGCTCGCTGGGCCGCTGCGTGATCTCACCGACGAGCTTGAGCAGGCGGTTCGTCTCACCCGACATCGCCGACACCACGAGCACCACGTCGTGGCCGGCCTTCTGCGCCGCCAGCGCGCGCTTCGCGACGTTCTGCATGCGCGTCGTGTCGCCGACCGACGTGCCGCCGTACTTCTGAACGATCAGCTTCCGCTTCCTGCCACCTGACGCCATGCGTCAGGCTCTAGCGCAGGCAGTTTCAAGGCCCAATCGAAAACCACGAAGGAGTATGTCGCGCCGCCATGACGCTCCCGACGTTGATGCTCGATGGCAACACGCTGACGCTGGAACAGATCGAACAGGTCTCGCTGCAGGGCCGAAAGGTCGGCCTTCACCCCGAAGCGAGGGCACGTGTGGAAGCTGCGCGCGCGCTGGTCGACAAGGTGGCCGCCGGAGACGAGCCTGCCTACGGCATCAACACCGGCTTCGGCACGCTGGCCGAGGTGCGCATCGACAAGAAAGATCTGCGGCAGTTGCAGCGGAACCTCATCTTGAGCCACGCCGTCGGCGTCGGCGCTCCCCTGCCGGTTCACGAGGCGCGCGCGCTGTTGCTGCTGCGGTGCAACGTGCTGGCGAAGGGCTTCTCGGGCATTCGCCCGACGACGCTCGAGCTGGGCCTCGAGCTGCTGAACCGGGGCGTGACGCCGGTGGTGCCCGAGCGCGGGTCGGTCGGAGCCTCGGGTGATCTCGCGCCGCTCGCGCACCTCGCGCTCGTGATCCTCGGTGAGGGTGAAGCCGTCGTCGACGGCGTACGCATGCCGTCGAAGGCGGCGCTCGACAAGGTGGGCCTGACGCCGGCGATCCTCGAGGCGAAAGAGGGCCTCACGCTGGTGAACGGCACGCAGGCCATGTGCGCGGTGGGAGTGCACGCGCTGCTGAAGGCGGAGGATCTCGCCGAGCTGTTCGACGTCGCGGGCTCGATGACGATCGAGGGCATGCTCGGCTCACATCAGCCGTTCATTCACGAGGTGTACTCGGTGCGGCCGCACGCGGGGCACGGCAAGGTCGCGACGCACATGCGTGAGCTGCTGGCCGAGAGCGAGCTCGTGAAGACGCACGTCGACTGCGAGAAGGTGCAGGACCCGTACTCGATGCGCTGCATTCCCCAGGTGCACGGCGCGGCCCGCGAGGCGCTGAGCTTCTGCCGCCGCATTCTCGAGATCGAGGTGAACGCCGGCACCGACAACCCACTCGTGTTCGCGCAGTCGGGGCAGATCGTGTCGGCAGGCAACTTCCACGGGCAGCCGATCTCACTCGGGCTCGACGTGCTCGCGATGGGGCTCACGCAGCTGTCGGCGATCAGCGAGCGGCGCGTGGAGCAGATGGTGAACCCCTCGCTGTCGGGCCTGCCGCCATTTCTCGCGAAGAACTCGGGCCTCAACTCGGGCTTCATGATCGCGCAGGTGACCTCGGCGGCGCTCGTCGCCGAGTCGCGCATTCTCTGTCACCCCGCGAGCGTCGACTCGATTCCGTCGTCGGCGGGCCGCGAAGATCACGTCTCGATGGGCATGACGGCGGCGCTCAAGGCACGGCAGGTCGTCGACCACGCCAAACACGTGGTGGCCATCGAGCTGCTCGTCGCGGCGCAGGCCATCGACTTCCGCGGCGCGGCGAAGCCGGGCCATGGCCCGCACGTGGCGCACCAGCTCATTCGTTCGAAGGTGCCGCACATGGAGACCGACCGCGAGCTGCACAAAGACGTCGAGGCGGTCGTCGCGTTGATCGACTCCGGTGAGCTGCTCGCCGCGGTGCGCAAGTCGCACGACGTTCGCCGCGGCAACTGACTTCGCTCCGATTCCACGCTGAAGTGTCGGGGTGACGTTCGCCCTGGCGCTGCTGCTGACCTCGCTCGATGGTGGCCGCCACGGAGACGCGTTCGCGCTCCACGGCGTCGGCGTGCCCGTGTGGGAGCAGTACCGCCGCTACGGAGGAGGCCTCGGCTTCGCTCCGGTGAGCCTGCAGACCGATGGCGGCACGCTCCGGTTCACCGGCATCAGGCAGGGCTGCTTGTCGGACGGTGGGGGCTGTGTCTTCGCGGCGCCTGGCGTCTTCCTCTCGCGGGTGCCGGGGCCTTCGAGCCCACCCTTCTCACCCGTCTGGCTCTCGGAGGTTCAAGCCGTCGATCGGGTGTTCGACGTGCGCTTCGCGCTGCTCGAAGCCGCGCCCGACGGTGGGCTGCAGGCCTTCGTGACGCGGGCGGGCCATGACAACGGCAGCGAGATGGACCCGTATTTTCCGCCAGGCGTCGACGGGCTCGTCGTGCACGCGACGATTCTCGCAGACGGGCCGATGCGGCGGGGCGAGCTCGTCAACGCGACGTGCACCACGGCGTCGAGCGCTTTGCGTGAGGAGCTTCGAACGAACCGGCTCGCCGAGGCCTCGGCTCCGATGGTCACCATTCCCTCCGGGGCGAGCTTCTCGTGGGCCCTCGTCGACGCGGGCAGTGGCAACACGGTCTTCTCGATTCGCGCCAACCAGACCGAGCTCTGGCGCTGGGCTCTTCCTGCGGGCCGCCTCGCACGCTGCGGAAACGCCGACGACGGAGGCTACGAAGCGGACGAGCTGTCGGTGAACCGCCTCGTGCCCGCGCTCTACGTGGGCTGGGGCACCTTCGTCAGCCCGGACCAGAGCACGACGTTCGTCATGGGTTTCGGTGGGCATGGGCCGCAGTTCGGCGTGGCACCGACGACCAGCCTGGTGGGGCAACGCGTCGATGTGCCCGTTCGGCTGGTCGACGGTGATGGAAGGGTCGTGCTCGGCGTGCCGACGCAGGTCGAGGTCTCGTTCACGGGCGCACAGCCCTTCGGGGGAGCCTCGGTGTTTCCCGCGCTCTCGGGCGCAGGCGAGGTGATCGTCTCGTTCACGCCGACCGTGCCTCAGGTGGTTCGCGTCGCCCTGCAGCTCGACAACTCGTTCGTCGCAGTCGAGCGGACAATCACGATCGTGCTTCCGCGCGATGGAGGCCTCGACGATGCGGGGGTCGTCGATGGAGGCGTGCCCGATGCGGGTCTCGACGTCGATGCGGGTCTCGACGTCGATGCGGGTCTCATCGTCGATGCGGGTCTCGACGATGCGGGTGTCGTCGATGCAGGCGTCGTCGACGCGGGCGCCGTGGCCATCGTCGATGGCGGCCAGCCCGAGCGGGTGGAGCTGCTCGTCGGCTGCGGGTGCTCTGAAACGAACGCGTCGCTGCTGCTGGCGGCGGTGCTGATCGTCGGGCTTCGCAGGCGTCGATAGCGCTGGGAAAGCGATCGTCGAGGTCGCGCCCACATGCTACGACCCGCCCCCATGACAGAGCGGAACGAGTTTCCGAGA
>JAEUJR010000193.1 GCA_016793585.1 Archangium sp. | reverse complement strand
AGACCACGCCGCACGTCATCGACGTTCTTCGCATCAACGGCACCGCGTCGAAGGCGACGCCTGACCTGCTCATCGAGATTCCGCACGGCGCTACGCGCACCGCCGACTTCACCGCCGTCGAAGCAGCGCTCACGAGCCCGCTGCCGCCGAAGCTGAGCGACTTCTTTCATGTGAACACCGACGCAGGCGCGCCCGAGCTCGCCGTGGCGCTCGCCCACCGCTTCGTGACGATGGACCCGACGAAGTCGGTGGCGATTCTGCGCTGCCGCATTCCGCGCACGTTCATCGACTGCAACCGCCGCATCGACGCCGACCCCTCGGAGTTCAAGGCAGGCAAGGTGACGCCCGGCCTGATGCCGTGGGTGACGACCGACGCCGACCGCGAGCTGCTGCTCGGGCGCTATCGCGCGTACGTGAAGGCCGTCGACGACGCCGTCGCCGAGGTGATGCCGAAGGGCGGAGCGATGTTGCTGCTCCACACCTACGCGCCGCGCTCGGTGGGCGTCGAGGTCGACCTGAACATCGTGACGTCGCTGCACGACGCGTACACGCCCGAGAAGGAGCAGACCTGGCCGATGCGCCCCGAGGTCGACGTCATTCACAAGACGGTCGAAGGGCAGTCGCTCGCGCCGGTCAAGGTGGTCGAGACGCTGAAGCAGGGCCTGGGCGGCGTGAACGTGCAGCTCGCCGATGGAGAGAGCTACCCGATGCACCCGAGCACGCTCGCGTTCGGGCACGTGACGAAGTGGCCGGGCCGGGTGTTGTGCGTCGAGGTTCGCCGCGACCTGCTCGCCAACCCGTGGACGCCGTTCACGCAGATGAGCATCGGTGACGAGCAGTGCGCGCGGCTGGCGGGCCCGTTCGCCGAAGCCGTTCGGGCGTGGTGGTGAGTCAGACACTCTTCGAACGGGCGAGCGCGCTGCACGCGACTGGTCAGAGCGCTGAGTCGATTCGCGCGACGCTGGTCGCCGAGGGCTTCGCTGCGGAAGACGTCGCGGTCATTCTCGGCAGCGTCGGAGTTGGCGTTCAGCCGCGGCCAGACCCATCGGCCGATACGGTGCCGCTCGCGGTGATGAGCCGAATCGCGCGCAGCCGCGCCCTGCTTGGTGTGCTGTTGCTCGTGGTGGTCACGATGTGTGCCGGCCTCTCGTGGCTCTTCAGCTCGTTCTTTCGCGGCCACCACTGACGGCCGGTGGTCCTGACGGCGAACGGCGTCTCAGTTGATCAGGCTCGTGCACGAACGGAGGGCCTTCACGAAGGCGTGTTCTTCAGCTGGTCTGGCCACACGAGAATCGATGTGTTCCTGCCGAGCATCGAGTTGGCCTGGGAGGCGCTTCGAACCCGAGTGTTGGTCCCCATTCAAGGGCAACCAACGTGGTTCTTGTCTGCCGATCTCGAGCGGCTTGTCGAAACGAGTGCGGCTCTCGATGTCCGCCGGGTTCGACAGCTCATGGCTGAGACGATGGGCGCTGACGACGAGCGAGTTCGTGCCTGGGACGACATCGTGGCGCGCTTCAAGCCAGCTTCGGCCTGACGCGACACGGTGATTGCGGCAGAGTCCCGCCTCCATGGCGACGAAGAAGAAGAGCACGAAGCCGAGTGCGCAGAAGAAGCCCGCCCCGAAAGCAGCTCCCTCGAAGAAGAAGGAGGGGCTGCTCCGTGGCGTCTCGCTGGTGGAAGCCGTCATGAAGTTCCGCGTGAAGAAGGGCGAGAAGCTGGTCGGTGTGCCCGCGAAGAAGCTCGACGCAATGACGCTCGGTGGCCGCCCACTCTCTCCAGCGCTGGCGGCGTGGCTCGCGGCCGATGCGAAGACGTTCTCGCTCAGCGAGCCCACGACGCTGCCCGACCTGCTGCGTGACGACTTCGGCGAGTACGTGGTCGAGGGTTACGCCGACGTCGCGGCCGTGCTGCCCGAGCCCATCGTCGTCTTCGAAGGCTGGGGCGCCGACTCACGCCGCTTCATGTATCTCGGCAAGACCGACGCGCACGGCGAGTACACGGTGATGACCATCGACACCGACGACACGCCGTTCCTCTGCGTGAACGGCCCGGTCGACGTGTGGCTCGCGCAGCATGCAGGCTTCCTCGAGGCCGAGAAGGTCTACGGCCACGTGCCGAAGGAATACGCCGCGACGAAGAAGGAGCACGGCAGGCTGAACTTCAACGGCCATGTCGTCTGGGAGTTCATGGCCTTCGCCTGATCACTTGTGCTCCCACGACGCGTCACCCGCGAGCGTGCGGGCGTTGGTCGACGCGAGCCAGGCCCGCGCGTCGACGTCGCCGTTGAGCTCGGCGTCGAGGAACGCGAGCGCCACCGAACGAATCGCTCTCGACAGCCGCGAGAGCCGCGCGTCGCTCGAGCCCAGGTCGCCCAGGTTGTAGGTGCCGTGCTCGCCGACGCCTTCGGGCAGGTTGGAGTACAGCAGCCACCGGCGCCCATCTGCTTGTTGCCGGTCCCACGCGATGCGGCGGTCGGCGCCCTCGAGGTCGGGCTTCGACGGCTTGACGTCGTTGGTGCCGGTCACCATCAACACCGGCCCGTGGAGCTGATCCCACGAGGTGCCCATCGCGCCCTCGAAGAAGCCGCCATAGCCGGGCGAGATGGGGCTGAGGCCGATGATGGCCTTCACGCGCGCATGCGGCGCCGAGTACGGCACGGCCGACGCCGATGGAACGAAGCGCGCGCCCTGCATCACCTGCGGCGCGCGGGCGCCAGCTGACCAACCCGTCACGGCGACCCGGGTGAGGTCGAGGGTGACGCCCACCTGCATCGTCGGCAGCGCGTCGAGCACCGCGATGACGTCACGCGACTTCACGAGCGCGATGAAGCCGTTGCTGTCCTCATCGGCAGCCGCGACACACTCGCCCATGGGCACCTTCCCCTCGGCGCACAACGCGAGGCCTGCGCTCTGGTTCACCGAGACGTGGCCGATGTTCATCGCCACGAAGCCGTGGTGCGCGAACGTCTCGCCCCACTCGGCGCTCAGCTTCTGGCCGTCGTCGTCGAACGCGCCGCCGTGAGACCAGAGCACGACGGGAAACGGGCCGGTGCCTGCGGGCTTTCGCACCAGCACCGGCAACACGCGCCCCGAGATGGGCTCGGTCACCATCACGGTCTGCGACGTCAGCGCCGCCGACCCGACTTCGTACTCACACGCGTCGAGTGACGACGCCGCACAGCCCGCGTCGCTCTTCATCTGCATGGCTCGGCCACCACACCCCAGACAGAGCAGCCCCAGTGCGACCACCATCACGCTTCGCATTCGGCCTCCCGCCCCGATTCAACCCCATTGGCGGGCGGAGGTTGCGGTCATGGGAGGCTCACCGCAGCGACTCCACCCACGCCCGCACGAGCGGCAACCACCGCTCCATGGTGAGCCCCGCGCCCACGCCGAGCGCGATTCCGAACGTCAGCCCCAGGCCCCAGCGCGGCCCACGCACCGCCGACAGCTCTGCCGGTGACAACTGCGAGAGCGCGGTCAAGTCGGTCTGCGACAGCCGCGCGAGCGCCTCGCTCTCGGTCATCTTCTGTCTCGAGCGCAGGAAGTTCACGAGCAGCGCGGCGGGCGGTCTGTCGAGCCCACCCAGCATCGGCTCGAGCGCGTGCCGCAGCGACGTCGCGTCGGGGAAGCGGTCTTCGGGTTTGAGCGACAACAGCCGCTCCACCACCTCGCGCAGCGCCTTCGGCGTCATCGGCGCAGCCTGCTTCACCGACTCGCGCTTGCCCGTCGTCACCTTCGCGAACACCTCGCCCGGGTTGTTGCCCGTGAACGGCCGCTTGCCCGCGAGCGCTTCGAAGAGCACCACGCCCAACGAGTAGAGGTCGCTGCGCACGTCGACCGGAGCGCCCGTCACCTGCTCCGGCGACATGTATGCGGGCGTGCCCACCGCGAGCCCGGCCTTGGTGAGGCGGTCGAGCTCTTCGTTCTGCACGATGCCGAAGTCCATCAGCTTGGTCTCGCCGGTCTTCGACAGCATCACGTTCCCCGGCTTGAGGTCGCGGTGCACCACCTTCTGAAAGTGCGCGTGCTCGAGCGCCTGGGCGAGCTGCAGCGCCACCACCATCACCACCTGCGGCGGGAGCGGCGCTTCTTTGATCAACTCCCCCAGCGTGGGCCCGTCGACGAGCTCCATCACCATGTACCAGGCGTCGTTCTTCTCGATGAGGTCGTACAGCGTGACGATGTGCTGGTGATGAAACGCGGCGAGCGCCATCGCCTCGCGCTTGAAGCGGCTCATCTTCTCGGCGTCTTTCGCGGAATCGGCCGTGAGCTCCTTGATGGCGACCTCACGCTGCAGCGTCTCGTGCACACCGCGGTACACGAGCGCCATGCCGCCTTTGCCCAGCGGCCCCAGCAGCCGGCAGTCGCCCACCTTGCGAATCGCCATGGCGCCCTCCCGCGCGAAAGACCGGCACCCTACCTGCGCGCGTTGATCACGAACACGCCCCGACGTGCCGAGACGTGTTCGAATGTGCGCAGCCTGATTGTCACGAGTCTGTTGACCGCGAATTCGCGGTGGCAATCGCAGGCGTGGGCTTTACGCTCCGCGCCGCAATGGCTGATCGTCTCATCTTCAGCAACACCATCGAGCCGATGCTCAAGGTCAGCAAAGGCAAGGTCAGCGCAGCGACCGAGCAACGCCTCAGAGCCCTCGGCCTTCACTACGACCGCAAGCTCGAGCCCGCGTACCCTGCCGACAGCTGGGCCGAAGCCGTGCGGTTGATCAGCGCAGACCTCTTCCCCGGTGAGCCGCCCGACGTGCAGCACAACAAGCTGGGCCAGCTCACGGTGCGACTCTTCGCAGACACGGTGATGGGCAAGGCGATGTTCACGGCCGCCAAGGTGTTCGGCGCACGCCGCTCGCTCGCGCGCATGACGCACAACTTCCGTACGGGAGCGAACTTCATCGAGACGCGCTTCACCGAGCTCGACCCCTACACCCACGAGCTGTGGATCAACGACGTCTCGGGCGTGCCGGGTTTCTACTCGGGCCTCGTCGAAGCAGGCCGCGACTTCCTCGAGGGCTGGGTGAGCGAGATGCGCATCAAACAGCGCGAAGGCGCGAGCTGTCTGTACGAGCTGAAGAGCGGCCCGAAGACGTAACGCCTCGACGAGCCTCGACACTGCAGCACCAAGGGGGAACTCCATGACCGACGTGAACCTCGCAGAGGTGCAGTTCGCCCTCGACCGCGCGCACCGCGTGGCGTGGCGAACGCAGAAGACCGACGGCTCGTGGGACTGCAACGGCCAGGTCGGCGCGTGGGTGACGGCGCAGGTCGTCACCGTGCTGCGCTACCTGAAGGTGCTCGACGACGCCGACACGCAGGCGGCCGCGAAGTGGCTGTCGACGCAGCAGCGCTCCGACGGCTCGTTCGCCATTCACGCGTACTCGAAGCACGGAGACCTCGGCACCACGGCGGCGGGCTGGGCAGCGCTCCATCTGTGCGGCGCACCCGCGGCCGCGGCGAAGGCGAAGGCGTGGGTCGAAGCACACGGCGGCGTGAACGCGGTGCTCGACCGCATCAACGAAGGCGACCTCTCGGCGCTCTTCCTCGGCATGGCTGGCCTCGTCGACCCACAGAAGCTGCCGTGCCCCTCGAGCGCAGCGCTGCTGGTGCCGCCCATTCGCAAGGCCCTCGAGACGCGCTTCCACTCGGGCGTCTTCATGATGGCCTTCGAGTTCGAGCTGCTCGTGAAGAAGCTGCGCGGCGACTTCGGGCCAGACGGCCGCCGCAAGTCGTTCCTCGACACGCTCAAGTGCCGCGGCGCCATCGACGTGCTCAAGGAGTTCCAGAACGACGACGGCAGCTGGAACGACTCCGCCGTCATCTCGGTGCTCGCCCTGCCCTGCCTCGACGCCATCGGCTCGCCCGAGTCGCGCGCCATGCTCGACCGCGCCATCGCCTGGGTGAACACGCAGAAGGTGAAGGACTCGAAGGGCCTGCGCTTCGACGGCTTCGGCACCGAGGTGTGGAGCACCGCCTTCAACGCGCGCGCGCTCCTCGCCGGCGGCGTGCCGCCCAACGACCCCGACCTCTCACGCGCCCTGGTGTGGATGACGCAGGCCCAGCTCACGCGGCCGATGCCCAAAGTCGACAACCGCAAGGCCGACGCGGTGCTCTCGGGCGGCTGGGCGTTTCAGCGCACCAACCACACCATGCCCGACGCCGACGACGCGGGCGTGGTGCTCACCTCGTTCGGCATGGCGATGGCCGCGAAGAACGGCTCCGCGCTGCCGGCCGACGTGTTCGCGAAGGTGCAGCGCTCGAGTCAGCTGGGCATGCAGTGGGTCTTCAGCATGCAGAACCCCGACGGTGGCTGGTCGGCGTTCGTGTGGGGGCTGCCGGGCAAACCACCCGGGCCCATCATGGAGAAGAACCCTCGGGTCGACATGTCGAACGTCTTCGACCTCATCGAGAGCGTCATCGACGTGCCGCCGCCCATGGGCGACCCCTCGACCGAAGACCTCACCAGCCGCGTCCTGCACGGCCTCGGGCACCTCGGCCTCACCGAGTCGCACCCCGCGGTCGCGAAGGCCGTCGAGTTCCTTCGCGCGCAGCAGGCGAGCAACGGCGGGTGGTGGGGCCGCTGGGTGGTGAACTACCTCTCAGCGTCGTCGTTCGTGCTGATGGGTCTCGCCGCGGTAAAGGTCGACCTGAAGCAGCCGTGGGTGCGGCGCGGCATCGACTTCCTGCTGCGTCATCAGAACGCCGACGGCGGCTGGGGCGAAGGCACCGAGTCGTACGTGTCGATGGCGAACGCGGGCAAAGGCCCGACGATGCTGCCACTCACCGCGCTCGTGGTGCAGGCGCTCATCGACGTCGGCGAGGGTGACAGTGAAGCCGTGAAGCGCGCCATGAACCTGCTGCTGAGTCAGCAGGCGCCCGACGGCACGTGGTCGAACGGCGAGTACCTGCACACGAACGTGCCGCCCGACACCTTCTACGTGTACCCCGAGGCCGCGCGCTTCTACCCGACCGAGGCGCTCGGCAAGTACCTCGCCTGGCGCAAGCAGCCGTCGACCGCCGTGACGCCGCGCTCCCGCTGGAGCGACACGCTGCTCGACGCCGCCCGCCTGGAGATGGACCCGAAGGCTGATCAGGTCATCGCCGACATCGTCGCGAAGCACGGCATCGACGAAGTGAACAAGGTGATGTTCAGCATCTTCAAGACCGACCAGGAGCTGCCACCCGGCCTCCCCGCGCTGACCGAGGCGTACTTCAACGACACGCAGCTGCCGCCGTGGGCCGACGAAGCGCAGCTCGAGCTCGCGCAGCGTCTCTTCACGCGCGCGGGCTGGCAGGTGGCGACGTGTCTGTTCTGCTCGTCACTCCCGCAGGCGTACGCGGCGGCGAAAGGCGCGCGCGTCATCTCGGCCACGCAGGCGATGACGAAGCACACGAAGCAGCGCATCTTCGAGACGGCCCAGTTCCTCTTCGATGCGGTGAGCGAAGGCGCCTTCAAGCCCGGCGGCCGAGGCATTCGCACGGTGCAGAAGGTTCGCCTCATGCACGCCACGGTTCGGCACTACCTGCGCACGCGCGCCACCCCCGCGTGGGACACGGCCTTTCTCGGAGAGCCCATCAACCAGGAGGACATGGCCGGCACGTTGATGACGTTCTCGGTCGTCGTGCTCGACGGGCTCGAGACGCTCGGCGTGCAGGTGTCGCTCGCCGAGCAGAACGCGTGGCTGCACGCGTGGAAGGTCATCGGCCACTTCCTCGGCGTCAAACCCGAGCTGAACCCGAACGACCTCGACGATGGCCACGAGCTGATGGAGGCGATTCGTGACCGCCAATGGCGTCACTCCGCCGATGGCGTCGACCTCACGCGGCCCCTCGTCGAGCTGATGCAGCAGTACTTCCCCGGCACGGCGCTCGATGGGTTCCCCGTGGCGATGATTCGGTTGCTCTCGGGCGACCACTGCGCCGACCTGCTCGGCCTGCCTCCGTCTGACTGGACGAAGCACGTCATCGACATCATGGCCGAGCTCGACCGCTGGGTGACGGGCGGCGACCCGACCGAGGTGGCGCGCCGAATGCTCGACAGCTTCTCGTTCGCCATCATGAAGATGGTGGTGCTCGTCGAGCGCGAGGGAAAACAGGCGCGCTTCCGCATTCCTCCCTCGCTGCACCAGACCATCGACCCGAATCTGTGACTGCGGGGAATCGCCGCTTCCCGCCAGCCCCGAAAGGCGTCGATACTGAGCGCGGTGTTTCTGCCCGCAGCCGACCTGACCGCACTGCTCGATGGCCTCTCCGCGACCGTGCTGCTGCTCGACCTGTCGGGCCGAGTCACCGTCTGCGAGCTGCCCGGCTGGCTCGAGGGCCTCGACGTCTCGAAGCCGCTCGTCGACTCGGTGCTCCCGCAAGACAAGCAGACCCTCGTCGACGCGATGGCGGCGGTGCAGCACACCAGCCCCGTCTCGGTCGAGGTGCGGCTGCGCGCGGGGAGCCGTGAGGTCTGGGTGCGCGCGAGCCTGGCCCGCCGGCAAGACTCCCTCGCGCTCGCCCTGCAAGACGTGACGGCGGCGAGGCACGACGCGCGGCAGTGGCGTGAGCTCGAGGCGTGGCTGGTGACGCTCGGCGAGACGTTGCCCTTCGACTTCTTCATTCTCGACCGTGAGGGCCGCTACCTCTTGCAGAACCCGCCGTCGGTGAAGCGCGTGGGCACGGCGCTGGGCAAGCGGTTCTCCGAGCTCGGCCTGCCGAACGACGTGCAGCACTTGTGGGGCGCCGGCGTCGAACGCGCCCGCGCGGGTGAGCTGGTGCGTGAAGAGCTGACGTGGCTCGTCGATGGCGCGCCGAGAACGTTCTCGCACGCGCTCTCGCCGGTGCGCGACGGCGACGCCGTCGTCGGTGTGCTGGGCGTCGACATCGACATCACGCCGCTCAAGGAGTCCGAAGCGGCGCTGCGCCGGTCGCTGGGCGAGCTCGAGGCCACGCAGGAGGCGCTGGTGCGCAAGAAGCAGCTCGTCGCGCTCGGCGAGATGGCCGCCATCGTCGCCCACGAGGTGCGCAACCCGCTCGGCAGCATCTCGAACGTGGTGACGCTGCTGCAGCGTGGAATGGTGTCGCGCGAAGAGGAGCGCGAGCTGTGGCAGGTCATCGCCGACGAGACGAAGCGGCTCGACCTGCTGGTGGCCAACCTGCTCGACTTCGTGCGGCCCGTGACGCTCACGCTGAGCCCGCGCCCACTCGAGCCCCTGCTCGAGCGCGCCCTGCAACAGACGTTGTGGACGGAAGATGCCTCGCGCCGCGTGACGACGAGCTTCGAGGGCAGCGCGCCCCCCGTGCCGCTCGACGCGGGTCAGCTCGAGCTCGCCTTCACCAACCTCTTTCGCAACGCGGTGCAGGCCATGAAGGGTGACGGCAGCCTGCACGTGCGCATCTCGACCGAGGAGCACCGCTCCCAGCGCTGGGCCCGCGTCACCATTCGCGACACCGGCCCCGGCCTGCCGTCAGAGGTGCAGGAGCGCATGTTCGAGCCCTTCGTGACGACCCGCGCCCGCGGCCATGGCCTGGGCCTCGCCATCGTTCGCAAGGTGGTGGAGCAGCACCACGGCGAGGTCACCTTCGAAAGTGAAGCAGGGCGTGGCACGACGTGCGTGGTCCGGTTACCAATGCCGTCCTGATGAGTACGTGGACCATCGACACCTCGCAGTGGCCCATCGTGGTGCACGCGGTCGAGGGAAGCCTGTCTGACCGCCAGCTCGACGACTATCTGCGCGAAGCGACGGCGTTGATGCAGCACGAGGGCACCTACGTGGCAGTGATGGACGCGAGCCGCATCGGCAGCGTGTCGGCCTACATGCGGGCGCGCATCACCGAGTGGCAGCGCCAGCACCGCGCCATCGTCAACCAGCGCTGTCTGGGCGTGGTGTACGTGCTGGCGTCTCCGCTGCTGCGCTTCGTGACGATGACGATTCTGCTCGTGACGGGGTTGGGGGTTCCCTACGTGGTGTGCTCGACGCGTGACGAAGCGCTCGCCTGGGCTCGAGGCCGGGCGGGTGATGACGCGGCTGCTCGGGCCTTCGAGACGACCGTCAGCTGATGGCGGCGACCTCTCTCGCCAGCCCCGTGTGCACGAGCTCGAGGAACGCACCCAGCTCGAGGCCCGTCTCGGTCACCTCGCCGTCGTTGCTGTCGATGGTGACGACCTGCTCGTCGCTCGTCACGGCGATGAAGCGGTCACCGGAATGGCTGAGCACGAAGCAGGGCTGCAGGTGCTGGAACTGCTGGTAGCTGGACCGCGCGTTCGCGAGGTTCTCATTGGCGGCCAGCACCTCTTCGGGCGTCGTCGGCGTGTAGTAGCCGATGTCTTCGACGTAGACCTCGGGGCCCTGGGCGAACACCGGCGCCGACAAGAACGACCGCAGGGCCTTCGACTCCAGCGTCTTCATCGCCGCGGCGAGCTCGTCGGCACTGAACGGCCGCGGCGGAACCTCGGGTTGTTCGAAGGACTGCGCGGTGAACGCAGTGAAGCGCTTCAGCAGGGTCTCGAGGTCGACAAGGTTCATGCGGGCTCCGCAGGTGGGGTTCACACCATGGACGCCGCCTCGCGCCACTTGTCGCACACGTTTGCTGCACGGCCGCCAACCCCTGACAGCACTACGGCGTGGCCTCCTCGCGCTGGAGACCACGCCGCGTCACTTCGAGTCGTGCGAAGCGCTCAGTGCAGGCCGCGCATCGACGGGTCGGCGATGCCGTAGTCACGCATCGCCTGGCGCATGAAGAACGGCACCTCCTGGTAGCGGGTCAGCTCGATGCAGGCCTTGTTCGAGCTGCAGGTGCACTCGGTCATGTCGTTGGCGTCGCAGCCCGGGCGGCCCGCCTGCAGCGTGCCCGTCGCGGTGATGGTGCGAATCGAGGGGTCGAACTTCACCATCGGCTTGCCGCCGACGACGCGGGGCAGGAACCAGTCGGGCTTGCCGTCGCCGTCGCGGTCGGGGCCCGGGTCGGTCACGTAGGCGCGCTCGAGCAGCTCGTTCGCCCACTGCAGCATGCGGGCGGCGACACCCTTCTGCACGCGCTTGCCCAGCACCACCTCGGTGCCCGACGTCTTGGCGATGTAGACCTTGCCGTCGGGCATGTGCAGCTCGAGGCGGTTCGTGAAGCCGGGGTCGCTGTCGGCACCGAGCTCCCAGATGCCCATCTGGTTCAGCCACTGCTGCTGCTGGTTCTCGGGCAGGTACAGCAGCGTCCACGCGATGAGGAACTTCTGCTGCTCCCAGCCGACCTGCGGGTCGACCACCATCGTGTCGGCCGGCGGCGTCTCCTGGCACTGAATGGAGTCGACGTTCGCGAAGCACGTCGACACCTCGGAGCCCGTCCACGAGATGTGGCCCATGCCCTGCGCGGGGTACCCCGTCGCGTCGGCCATCGGCTTGCCCGCGTTCGTCACCAGGCGCATGCCCTTGATGGCGTCGTCGCCCGTGAGGTTGTTGCCCAGCCAGCGGCGGTACCCGTCGGGGAAGACGTCGGCCATCGACACCGAGCGGTAGCGCGCGTCGAGGAAGTCGCGGCGGCTGTCCGAGATGAAGTTGTCGACCGACTCCGTCATCAACATCGCCGTGTAGGCCTTCTCGTAATAGCTGCCCGCGTTGACGGTGAACTCGGCGTTGTACTCGCCCTTGTCGGTGGCGAGCGCGTTCTCGAGGGGCCGGCCGCCGTAGCTGACGTTGCCGAAGTAGCCCGTCGCGCCGTTGGGCACGGTGATGGCCGTGTTGCTGGTGACGCCCACCGCGTCGCTCTCGCTGCGCAGCACGCCCTCGACGAGCGTGTGCGGGCCAGCCGACGGCCGCGCGAGCTGACGGGCGAAGTGGTCGAAGCCCAGCGCCGACACCATCAGGTTCTCGGAGAAGGCCACCGAGCCCAGCATCGGCCAGTAGGTGTCGAAGTCGTAGCCCTGCGCCAGCGCGACGTCGCGGTAGATGTTCGACATCAGGCCCAGGCCCTTGGCCGCGTCACGCAGCTTCTCGTTGTAGCGGCTGAGGCTGCGGGTGGCCGCGTTGCGCACGCTGAACGTCTGACGGCCGCGACGGTAGTTGTCGAAGATGTGGTTGACCTCCTGCTGCGTGATGAGGAAGTCGAAGAGCTCGTACGGGTCGGCGCCGTTGTCATGGCGGTACACCGACAGGTTGCCGAGGTCGGCCCAGCGGTCGGTGGCGAAGCCGTAGGGGAAGCGCACGCGGCTCTGCGGGTCGATGGAGGGGCCACCACGGCCGCTGGTGGCAGCGCCCAGTGACTCCCACTTCACGTAGTCGACGGGCACCTGGCGGCAGCGCGTGTACTGGCCCTTCACCTTCACGATGAGGCCGTCGAGCAGCGGGCTCCAGGCGCCCTTGGTGGTGCTGTCCCACGTCGAGGGCTTGAAGGCGTTCGGGTCGACGACGCGGCAGTTGCTGATGAGGCGGTAGTACCGCTGCAGCTGCGAGTAGTGGATGTCGTTGGTGGCCGTCGGGTTCTGCGGGCTGGGTGCGCCGATGGAGAACTGCAGGCCGAGAATGCCGCCGAAGCTGTCCATCTTGTCGAGCAGCCCGAGGCCCTTCGACGTGCCCACCTTCATGTCGTTGGCGTCGGCGACCGCCACCACCCCGCCGTAGAACATGCGCGCCGCGGCGAAGTCGTAGGCGCCCAGCCCGATGAGGTCCTGCGTGGCCTCACCGGCGTAGTCCATCGTCGACGACTGCATGAACATCGTCAGCAGCTGCGACTTCTCGTTCTCGGTGATGACGTCGTGGTACCGCGGGCCCGTGCAGCTGCCGGTGGTGTCGAGCGTCGTGCAGGCGCGAACCGCGGTGCCGTCGTCGGTGCGCAGCTGCCAGTACTGCGGGCGGTAGTTGAGCGCGTCGGCCGAGCTGACGAAGTTGTGGCGCAGGGCGATGGAGTGACCCATCTCGTGCGTCACGACGGCGTAGTGGGCGCGCTGCGCGAGGTACTGGCGCATGCGCTCGGAGCGGACCAGCTGGTCGCCCTTCGACGAGTTCTTGTCGAAGCGGCCGAACTTCTCTT
>JAEUJR010000078.1 GCA_016793585.1 Archangium sp. | reverse complement strand
CTCACCGGGATCGACCCCGCGACCATGTTTAAGGGGTTGTGTTTGCCCTGCTGGCGCGCGAGTAAGCTGCCGCTGAAGCGGCCGCCGAGCCCGCCGTAGATGTCGAACGACTCGGTGCCCGACGCGAGGCGCCCCAGAAAGATGCCGCCCGCCGAGGCCGACAACGTCCACCGAGAAGACGCGCGCCACTCGAAGGTACCGCTCACCGCCATCGCTTCGAGCGCGAGGCGATCGGCGCCATCGAAGACGAGCGTCGTTCTGAACGCGCCGTAGCTCGCGCCGACGCGGAAGCGCGGAGGCTCCCCTTTCGAGTCACCCTCGTGTTTGCCGGTGCAGCGCTGTGCGAGCCCCGTCGGACCGACGGTGGGAGAGATGCCTCAGGCGCTTGCTTCGCCCGGCATCAACACGACGAGGGCGGGAATCAGCGGCACCAGCAGGAGCAGACGCTTCATGGCCAACGCCGTCTAACGAGCGATCACAGGCACTTCAACCCGGCGTGCACGCTCTGGCTGGTGGCTGTCTCCATCGGGCATGACCACCCTGCTCGCCCTCGTGCTGCACGCCGCGCCGCTGACGTGGGACGGCCGCTCGCCGGTCGAGGTGCGTGTGGGCGACACCGTCACGCTGACCGTGCCGCGCTCGCTGCACTTCGTCTCGGTCGGTGGTGGTGACGTGGTCGAGGTCGGCGTCTCGCGCGATCTGCGCGTCATTCACGTGAAGGGGCTGAGACGCGGCAGCCGAACGCTCATGGCCCACTTCCAGGACCGCACGCGCGTTCCGCTCGATCTCAAGGTCACGCGCTGAGCGCTTCGCCCGTCGCCGTATCGATGCCACAGTCTGCCGCGTGCGAACGCTCGTCCTGCTCCTGCTCGCCCTCACCACCATCGCCTGCAAGAAGGAGCGGGTTCCGCTCGTCATCGACGGCATCTCGAGCACGGTTCCCGAAGACTGGGTGACCATCGATCCCGAGCGGGTCGAGACGCTGCGTGAAGCCGCCCAGAGCACCGATGGCTCGGTCGAGGTGGCGATGGTGGGCCGCAAGCCCCCTGGCGCGGCCCTGCCGTGGATGTATCTGCAGCGCACCTCGATGCGCCCGGCGATGATGAAGCCGCTGCCGGTGAAGTCGGTGCTCGAGGGCACCTGGCTCGAGCTGAACCAGGCGCTCAAGGAGTCCGGGCTCGAGCTCGTCAGCTCGACCTCGAGCTTCGAAACGGACTCACGCGAGCACTGTTACGTCACGAAGTCGAAGAAGACGCCGCCCGTGCTGAACCACACCTGCATGCGCCTCTGGGTCGGCAAGGCCTCGAAGAAGGTGCACAGCGTGTCGGTGGTCTGCCTGGCGACCGAAGGCGACGACGCCGAATGCCAGCGCGTCATCGAGGCCCGCAAGCTCACGGCCAGCGACGCGTTGCCGCTCGAGCAGACGCTCGAACCCTGGTGACGCTCAGCGCCGCGCCTGCAGCGGCTGCGCGTCGACGATCTGCACGCCACTGCCCGACGACCCGGTCGACACCGAAGGAATCGCCCTGGCGTTCGCCGCGTGGTTCGAGACGTCTTTGGCGAAGAAGGTCAGCGCTGCGGTGATGGCGCCGATGTCGTCGAGCCACCCCAGCAGCGGCACCAGGTCGGGGATGAGATCGATCGGCAACAGCACGTACGCGACCGCGCCAACGACGACGAACTTGCGCCAACCGGGAACCTTCTCGTCACGGAAGTAGCGGCGGATCTGTACGAGGTTCATGCCTGTGCAGAACGTGGGGCCGAGAAAACCATTTCATGCAGGGTCGGCGGGGGCGAGACTGAGTCGGCCATGGGCAAGAAGAAACCGAAGAACGGCAGCCGCTTCAGCGACGCCACCCCGCTCTCGTACGACTTCGAGGTCTACAAGCCGGGCACCATCACGCTGCGCGACATCGATCTCTTTGAGAAGGCGCCCGACAAGAAGGCGGCCGACGCCGAGATCCTCGAGCTGCAGGAGCGCCTCTTCGAGCTGCAGGTTCGGTACTGGCTCGAGAAGCGGCGCGCCGTCTTCCTCTTCGAAGGCTGGGACGCGGCGGGCAAAGGCGGCGCCATCAAACGCATGACGGCGCTGATGGACCCGCGCGGCTACAAGGTGTGGCCCATCGCGGCGCCCGGTGAAGAGGAGCGCGCTCACCACTACCTCTGGCGCTTCGCGACCCGCATGCCGCCGAGGGGCACCATCGCCATCTTCGATCGCTCCTGGTACGGCCGCGTGCTGGTCGAGCGCGTCGAGGGCTTCGCCGACGAACACGAGTGGCAGCGCGCCTACGACGAGATCAACGCCTTCGAGCGCATGCACACCGACGACAACTGCACGATGGTGAAGTTCTTCCTGCACATCGATCAAGACGAGCAGCTGCAGCGCTTCAAGGAGCGCGAGAAGGACCCCATCAAGAACTTCAAGATTGGCGAAGACGACTGGCGAAACCGCAAACGCTGGAAGGACTACCTCGAGGCCTACCAGGACATGTTCGACCGCACGCACCGGCCCGACGCGCCCTGGGTGGTGGTGCCGGCCAACGACAAACGCCACGCACGCCTCACCGTGCTGCGTACCGCCATCAAAGCGCTCGACGTCTGATGCCGCTCACGCAGGGAGACTCGCTCGGCGACGGCTGGGTGCTCGAACGCCTCGGCGCCGACAGCGTTCGGTTCTCACGCCCGCCCTCGGTCGATCGCCAACGCGCGGTCAGCCGGCTGGTGGTGATGGGGGGTTGCCTGGTGGTGACCCTCGCGCTGGTCGGCGTGAGTGTGCAGAACGCCGACAACCTGTGGCTCATCACCTCGAGCCTCATCGTGCTCTTCGGCCTGACGACGCTCCTCGCCCTGCTCGCCGCCGTGAAAGACCTGCGCCGGGCCGCCCTCGGCGTCTTCCTCGAGATCGATCGTGCACGCGTGCGCGGCGTCGTCGACGGCCAGGGCTTTGGCCAGTTTCGGGTTGGCCGGGTCGAGCTGCCTCGCGCTGAGGTGACGCTCACGCTGACGCCGTTCGAAGACTCGAAGGAGGGCGCGGGCATGCTGGTGGTGACGACGAAGGCCGGGGCCCGCCTGCTGGCGCCCGATCTGCCGAAGGTGCACGAGGTACGGCCACTACTCGACCGCCTGAGTTGACCTGTCACGTGCGTCAATCTGCTCCTTGCCCCTGAACCTCCGGTCTGGTTTCTGTCTCACACCGCCCGCATGAATGCGGCCGAACAGCATGCGTCGGTGCCCCCGCACCGCATCGTCGTCTCGAAGTTCCACCTCTGGAGGTCCTGCACATGAAGAAGCTGATCGTGATCATCTCGTCGCTCGTCGCCTTTGCTGCTTTCGCCGGGCCCCCCCCCAAGGCCGACCCCAAGGCGGCTCCCGCGGCGGCGCCTGCCAAGTCCGCCATCACGGGCGACGCGGCCAAGGGCGCGGCGAAGTACAAGGAGCTGTGTGTGAGCTGCCACGGTGAAGCCGGCAAGGGCGATGGCGTCGCCGCGGCGGCCCTGACGCCGAAGCCTGCGAACTTCACCGACGCGGCGCACGCGGCGACGGTCACCGACGAGTACATTCTCAACATGATCAAGGAAGGCGGCGCCGCCAACGGCAAGTCGCCGCTGATGGCCAGCTGGAAGGCCGCCCTGAAGGACGACGAGATTCAGAACGTCGCCGCCTTCGTGCGCTCGCTCAGCAAGACGGCCGCTGCCCCTGCCGCGGCCGAGCCGAAGAAGGACGAGAAGAAGCCGGCCAAGAAGTGATTCGGCTGACCTCGTCGTGACGTCGCGGGCTCCGAGCGCTTCGTTCGGGGCCCGTTTCGTTTTCAGTGATGCGCGGGCTCGGCCGAGGCGCTCTTGTCGTGTTTGCCCTCTTCCGAGTCGAGCCATCGCACGCGGCCGCTCTCCAGATCGTACGTCGCGCGCAGCACCAGCAGCTGCCCGCCCTTCATGCGATCACGAATGAGCTTCTTGCCGAGCACCTTCGCCGTCACCTGCGTCACCTGCTCTGCCACGTCGCGGCCCGAGCCGTCGTCGCAGCCCTGATGGCCCAGCACCACGAGCACCGGCGGCGAGAACCGCTTCATCGCGAGCTCGACCGCGCTCACCGTCGGAGCGTCGGCCTTGAGCACCACCGCCCGCAGCGTCGCGAGCGTACCGGGCGCCGCATCGAACACGGCCTCGGGCACCGCGCGGCCATCGGCGCAGGTCAGCACCACTGCCCACGGCGCGAACGCCTTCGCCATCGCGCCTCGCTGCGCGACGACGTCACGCGACTTCGCGACGCCCTGGCTCCAGCGCGTGTTGCCTTCGTCGAGCCACGCGAACACCTCGAGCGGGTCTTTGGGCACGGGCGCGAGCAGCGGCGCCAGCTCTTCCTTCGCGGCCTCGGCCGTCTTCGCGTGCGGGTCGGCTTTCTCGGCTTTCTCAAGCTTCGCGTGCGGGTCGGCCTTCGCCGCCTTTGCAGGCGCTTCGTGTTTCGGAGCGGGCTCGGCGTCGGCTTCTGGTTCTTCTTCGGCCGCCTTCACGGCCTCGGCCTTCGCGTGCGCCGACTTCTTCTTCTTCGGGGGCGGCGCTGGCTCGGGTTCGGGCTCGGCGTCTTCTTCGGCGGCAGCCTCGTCTTCGGGCGGAGGCGCCTTCTTCTTCGCGTGCGAGGCGGCCGGAGCGTCACCGCCGCTCATCGACACGCCAACCGCGAGCCCTCCGAGGCCCAGCACGAGGGCAGACTGCACGGCCACGACGATGAGGAGCTTCCTGGACACGCTCAGCAGCGAGAGCAAGCGACGATCCACCCGCAGGCGGGCCAGTTCGTTCACCCACGGCGGGGTCGGCAGCGACTGCCGGGTGCGCGGCTACTCCGGCAGCTTGCCCAGCGAGGCCATCTGCTCGAGCTCACTGTCGAGGGGGAACCCGATGACGCGCCACCGCTCGGGCGTGTCACCGGTCGCCTCCATCAGGTGCGGCACGACCTTGCGGGCCACCTCGAACGTCGTCGACCAGGTCTTCGCGCCCGAGGTGCTGCCGTCGGGGTTGGTGCGCACGAAGTCGATGCGATCGGTCTGCGGCAGCAACGCCTCGACGCCCGAGTTCCACGCGGTGCTGGTGAAGATGTCGCCGCCGGGCGTGCGAAACGCGCGCAGCGTGCCGACGAGAATGGTGTGGCCGTTGGCCTGGAGCAGCGCCTCGAGCACTTCTTTCTGCCGGGCGTAGGCCGAGGCGAACGACTGCAGCTGCAGCACCTTCAGCTTCTGCCACGCACGGTGCATGCGCACCGGCAGCCACGGGCGCCAGCGCTCGTCTTCGTAGCGGAACGCGTGGGCGGTGTGCGGCTTGGGCTCGAGCAGCGCCTGCTCGCCCCACGTCGCGATGGCCTCGAGCGCGCTCTCGTCTTCGTCACCGGCCACCAGCACGATGTCGTGCGTGGGCGCGAGCACCACGGGCCGGCCCTTCACCGGCAACGACGTGAAGCGCTCGGTGAGCAGCATGCGGGTGGCGTCGAAGCCGTCACGGTAGGGCGAGACGAAGGCGGCGACGGTGGAGTCGGGCTGCTCGAAGTCGACCTGCGGTCGCTCGCGCAGGTTCTCGACGGCGCGGTTGAACAGCTCGTCGAACTTGAGCCCGAAGGCCTCGAGGCGGTCGGGGCCGATCTCCATCACCGAGGTGGGCAGGTCGAAGGCGAGGTGCGCCGCGAGCTCGTCGTTGATCACCCGGTGCGGCAGCGTCACTTCGTCGATGGCCTCTTCGTCGGCGCCCAGCTCGAGCTCGGCCTGTCGCCGCACCGCCGAGAACCACGCGCGATCACGAATGCGCGGCAGAATGCTGCGAATGACGTCGACCTCTGAGGGCGGCTCGGCGCGACGAACCGAGCTCCAGAAGCGGCGGGCCAGCACGCGCGCTTTCTCAGAGACGGCGTTGGCTTCGTATTCGGTGAGCGCGTGTTCGAGCGAGATGAAGCTCGTCCAGTCTCCGTCGCCCACGACGAGGCGGTTGCGGCCTTCGTCGTAGTGAATGGGCCGGGCTTCTCCCTGCGCACGCAGGTAGTCGCTGGCGAGTCGGGCAAAGTCGGCACGGCTGGTCGTCATCTGGCCTGATCATCATCACGGATCGGAGGACGCGTTGCGACCTGATTTTTCCTCAGAAGCGCTACCTTGCGGCGAAGAGAGGGGCCTCGTCCCATGCTGAGCCAGTCGCATCACGCCCTCGTCGTGCCGACGCACGGCCGCGGCTTCGTCGATGTCACCCACGACCTCACGCGTTTCCTCGGCAGCGCGAGGGCGGGAGACGGCGTGTTGACCGTCTTCTGCACCCACACCTCGGCGAGCCTGGTGATTCAAGAGAACGCCGACCCGACGGTGCGCGCCGACCTCGAGCGCTTCTTCTCGCGGTTGGTGCGCGACGGTGACTCCATCTTCCAGCACACCGACGAAGGGCCCGACGACATGTCAGCGCACGTTCGCGCGGCCCTCACCCAGACCCAGCTGTCGATTCCCGTGAAGGCTGGCGCGCTCACCCTCGGGCGCTGGCAGGCCGTGTACCTGTGGGAGCACCGCACCAGCCCGCACCGCAGAACGCTCTCGCTGCACTACCTGGGAACCGTTGGTTGAACCGTTTCGAGACCTTCGGGGCACCCAGGTCTGGCCCCGGGCGCCGTTCGTCGGAGGAGTCTTCACCCGTAACTTTCCGCAGCCATCATCCGTCGGAGTGAGCGCACGCGATTCCGTTTTGGATTCCGCAGGCTTGGGGCAGACTCCACGCCCCGTATGAAAGGTACACACATGACGCTCCAGGGTTCGCTCCGCGCCGTTCTGACCGCTTCGCTGGTTCTCGCCGCTACCGCCTTCGCAGGGTGGACGAAGACGGGAGACGGCGTCGCCTCGTTCAAGGGCGTGGGCCCTGCGGGCTTCAAGATCGAAGGCAAGACCAAGAGCGTCGACGTGAAGGACGACGGCAAGGCCATCACCGTCGTCGTCGGCCTCAAGGACCTCGAGACGGGCATCGACCTTCGCGACAAGCACATGCGCGAAAAGTACATCGACGTCGAGAAGTACCCCGAGGCGACGCTGGTGGTGCCGCTCGATCAGGTGAAGTGGCCCGAAGACGGCAAGTCGTCGGAAGGCGAAGCGAAGGGCACCTTCGGCCTGCACGGCAAGACGAAGGAAGTGTCGTTCAAGTACAAGATCAGCAACACGGGCGGCACGTACGCCATCGATGGCGAGGCGCCGGTGAACTTCAAGGAGTTCGACATCAACGTGCCCAGCTACATGGGCATCACCGTGAAGCCCGACATCACCGTCTTCGCGAAGTTCAACGCGAAGAAGGGCTGAGCCGTACAGCAGGTCAACGCGAGGGGTCGTAGTGTTCAGACGATTTGGGTGGTTTCTCGCTGTCGCGGTGGGCCTGTCGGCCTCGTCTGCGGCAGCGTTCCCGTGGATGGTGAAGCACGACTACCAATCGTGCGCCGTGTGCCACGTCGATCCCTCCGGTGCCGGGCAGCTGACGCCGTACGGCCGCGCGCAGAGTGACGTGCTGTTGCGGTGGAAGCTCAAGAAGCCCACCGCCGAAGAAGCGCAAGAGCCCAGCCCCACCACGCGCTTCTTGTGGTTCATCGACCTGCCCGAGGTGCTCAACCTGTCGGGCAACTTCCGCGGCGGCGCGCTGATTCCCATCGGCAACCAGGTGCGACCGCTGATGATGGCGGCCGATCTCTACGGCACGGTGAAGGTCGATCGTTTCGTGTTCCACGCCACGACGGGCGTGGGCCTGCGCAACGTGGGCCCCGCGGCGATTCTGCCGGCCTGCGGCGGTGACACGCCCTGCAACGCACAGTGGGTCGCGCGAGAGTTCTGGGCAGGCGCCACCTTCGCCGACGAAGCCGTGATGGTGCGCGCCGGGCGAATGTTCGTGCCCTTCGGCCTGCGCAACAACGAGCACTTCATGTGGGTGCGCGACGCGACGAACACCGACACGAACCTCGATCAGCAGGTCGGCGTCGCGGCCAGCTACAACGGCGAACGCCTGCGCGGCGAGGTGATGGGCCTGCTGGGCAACTACCAGCTCGGGCCCGACGCGTACCGTGAGCGTGGCTACTCGGCCTTCGCGGAATACACGGTGGCCTCGAAGTTCTTCCTGGGCCTCTCGAGCCTCATCACCGCGGCGCAGGCCGACCCGCTGCTGCAGCTGCCTCAGGTTCGGCACGCGCACGGTCTCACGGCGCGCTGGAGCCCCATCGAGCCGCTCGCGCTCATGGCCGAGGCCGACTTTCTGGCGTGGCAGCAGCCGACGCTCATCGACCGGCTCGGGTTCGCGGCGATGGTGCAGGCCGACTACGAGCTGATGCAGGGCCTGCACCTCATCGGCTCGCTCGAAGGCAAACACACCGGCTCAGGAGAACGCGGGCCGTCGCTCGGCGGGTGGATCTCTGCTGCCTGGTACGTGTTGCCGCACGTCGAAGTTCGTCTCGACGGCATTCTGCGCCGCAACGCGCGGCCTCTGCCCGACCCCGCCACCACGAGCTTCACGCTCCTCGCCCAGCTGCATTTCTTCCTGTGAGGCCAACGATGCGATTCGATCGGGCGATTCTCATGGGGGCGGTGCTGGCGGCATCGGCGGCGCTGGCGACTCCGACGTTCACGGGCGTGATGCAGACCGAGCTGGGCATGTCAGGCCCTCCACCCGGTGTCTGCGCGGTCTGTCACCTCAACGGCGTGACGGCGACGGGTACGGTCACCACACCGTTCGGCCGCGCGCTGCGCATGAACGGGCTGATGCCGAACAACGACGCGTCGCTCAAGGCAGCGCTCGCGGCCATCGACGCGGCGAACACCGACAGCGACATGGACGGCTGCACCGACATCGCCGAGCTCAAGGCCATGCCTGACCCGACGAACCCGAACCGCGCTGGAGATTGCGGCGGCTCGTCTGACGGCGGCACCGGTGGTGGAACGGCTGGCGGCACGGCGGTGCTGGGCCCGATTCGGTACGGCTGCGGCGCGAACTCGGTGCCTGGCGTGCTGGGCCTGGTCGGCGTGCTCGCCCTGCTCGCCCGTCGGCGAAGGTGACCTGTACCGGCCGGAGCTTTGTTGGTAACGCTGCCGACGTGCTCCGCGCCCTCGCGATCAGCCTCGCCCTCCTGACGGCCTGCTCCCAGCAGCAGAAGCCGCAACAGGACGCGAACGTCGTCGCCACCGTGAATGGTGAGGTGATCACCCGCGCCGACTTCGAGCGTGAGCTCTCGCGTGAGTCACAGGCGATGGAGGGCGCGGCCCCCCGTTCACCCGAGCAGATCGAGCCGTTCAAGCAGACGCTGCTCGAGACGATGATCGAGCGCCTCGTGCTGCTGCAGGCCGCGCGTGAGCTGCAGGTGCAGGTCAGCGCCGAAGAGGTCGATCGCCGGGTGCTGGCGCTCACCAGCGAATACCCCGCCGGCACCTTCGACACCGCGCTCGCGCAGAGCCAGACCTCGAAGACCGAGCTCGCCCGCCGCACGAAGGAGCAGCTGCTCGTCGAGCGCCTGCTGGCTGATCAGGTCTTCTCGCGCGTCGCCGTCACCGAAGAGCAGCTGCGGCGCATCTACGACGAGAACCCCGACGCGTGGACCGAGCCCGAGCAGGTGCACGCGCAGCAGATCGTCGTGAAGGGCCTCGACGAAGCCAAACGCCTCAAGGAGCTGCTGTGGCAGGGCAAGAAGTTCCCCGACCTGGCGCGGCGGTATTCGTTGTCGCCCGACGCGAAGGTGGGGGGCGATCTCGGCTTCTTCAAGCGCGGAGAGATGCCGCCGGCCTTCGACGACGCCATCTTCCGCCTCGGGGCGGGCCAGGTGAGCGACGTCGTGTCGACCGACTACGGGTTTCACCTGTTCAAGCTCATCGAGAAGAAGCCGGCGCGGAAGCGGGAGCTGGCCGAGGTGCGCGGGCAGATCGAGCAGAAGCTGCTTTCCGACCTGCGGGCCGAGCGGCAGACGGCGTACGTGAAGGCGCTGCGCGAAAAGGCACAGGTGAAGGTGAACGACGCGGCGTTTCAGTCGGTCACCGGCCGGCCGCTCGGCGGCTCCACCGTCGAGCCCTGAACGAACGTCGTGCATTCGATTGAGCCGACGGCCGTCATGAGGCTATGCCCTCGTGCGTGAAGCGCCTCCCCCTGCTGAGTCTCCTCGCTGCCCTGTCTGCCCACGCCGAGCTGGTCGACCGGGTGGCCGCGGTGGTGAACAACGACGTCATCGCGCTGTCCGAGGTCGAGGCGCGCGCGGCGCCAGACCTGCAGCGGCTGCGTGGTGAGCCCGACGCCGCGAAGCGGGCCGAGCTGCGCGGTATTCTGGTGAAGCGTGTGCTCGACGGCCTCATCGGCGAGAAGCTGATGGACGCGCAGGTGCGCGAGCTGAACATCGACGTGTCCGACTCCGAGGTCGATCTCGGCGTCGACGACGTGAAGCGGCAGAACAACGTCGACGGTGCGCAGTTCGAGCAGCTGCTCGCGCAGGAGGGCTACACCGTGCCCGCCTTCCGCCAGTTCATGAAGAAGCACCTCTCGAAGCTGAAGCTGGTGAACCTGAAGGTGCGCTCCAAGGTGAAGGTGACCGAGGAGGACCTGAAGGCCGAGTACAACAAGGTCTCGCGCGACGAGCTGCAGGACTTCGAGGTGCGCGCCCGCCACATTCTGGTGCAGGTGCAGCCCAAGGCGACGCCGGAGCAGGCCGAGCAGGCGCGGCTCAAAGCCGTGGCGCTGATGAACGAGGCGAAGAAGCCCGGCGTCGACTTCGGCACCCTCGCGAAGACGAAGAGCGAAGGCCCGTCGGCGAGCGATGGTGGCGACCTGGGCTTCTTCAAGCGCGGCGTGATGGTGGCCGAGTTCGACAAGGTGGCGTTCGGCATGCCCATCGGCGGCATCTCGGAGCCCGTGCGCACCAAGTTCGGCTGGCACGTCATCAAGGTCGAGGAGCGGCGCGCGATGGCGGCGAAGCCGTACGACGAGATGAAGGACGTGCTCCGTGAGCGCCTCGCGAGAACGCAGCTCGAGAAGTACACCGAGCAGTACGTGCAGGAGCTTCGCGCGGCTGCCGCCATCGACATCAAGCTGTGAAGCGCGTTCGGGTCGGCATCTCGCTGGGTGATCCGAGCGGCATCGGCCCGCTGGTGACGGCGAAGGCGCTGCGTCGGCCAGGTGTTCGACGGGTGCTGGAGCCCGTGGTGTTCGGCGATGAAGGTGATCGCGCGCGCTTCACGAAGGACGTCGAGTTTCACGCGGTGTCGGCGCTGAAGAGCGCGCATCGGGTCGCGGGCGAGCCGTCACGCGCGGGTGGGCGGGCGCAGTACGAGGCGTTCGCGGCGCTCATCGCGGCAGCGAAGCGCGGTGACGTGGCGGCGATGTGCACGGCGCCGGTGTCGAAGGAGCAGATCAGCCGCGCCGGCATTCCGTTCATGGGGCACACCGAGGTGCTGGCGGAGGCGTTCGGCGTCGAGGTCGTGATGCTGATGAAGGGGCCGAAGCTGTCGGTGGCGCTCGCGACGAATCACGTGCCCTTGGCGAAGGTGTCGAAGGCGCTCTCGGTGGCGGGGCTGGTGAAGACGCTCGGACTCATCGACGCGGGGCTGACGCCGGTGCTGGGCAAACGGCCGGTCATCGCGGTGTGCGGGGTGAATCCGCACGCGGGTGAAGGTGGGCTGCTCGGGCGGGAAGAGGTCGACGTCGTGATTCCTGCGATGAAGCAGGCGGCGCGGCGTGGTGTGAAGACGACGGGTCCCCACGGAGCTGATGGGTTGTTCGCGCATCGCAGCGGCTTCGATGTCGCGCTGGCGATGTTTCACGATCAGGGGCTGGTCGCGACCAAGACGCTCGACTTCGTGCACACGGTGAACGTGACGCTCGGGTTGCCCGTGCCGAGAACGTCTCCGGATCATGGAACGGCGTACTCGCTCGCGAAGACCGGGGAAGCCGACGAGACGCCGATGGTGTCAGCGTTGATCGAAGCTGCGGCGTTCGGCGCGCGACGCTGACCGCGCCGTTGCCACACTTTGCGCCCGGCGCCACACGATCGATTCTCAACGTGTTCGCACCGGAGCAGACCTCATGGCCCCACATCAGGCGAGGCACCAGGTACGCATTCACGCGGCGCCGCTCGTCGTGTGGCGTGCGCTCACCACGCCTGAGCTCATGACCCGGTGGATGGGCGAGCCGTCGATGCAGCTCGAGGTCAACACCACATGGACCGTCGGCAACCCGATACGCATCTCCGGTTTTCACCACGCGCGCTTCGAGAACACAGGCACGGTGCTGGAGTTCGAGCCACCACACGCGCTCCGCTACAGCCACCTCAGCTCGCTCTCTCGACGCTCGGCCACGCCAGAACACTGACCGGCTTCGCCACTGAGTCGATCTTCAAGCACCTCGACTTCTCTTGGCGCGGAACACTCGGGGGTCCTCAAGCGGCACGTCGAGTCGAGGTAGCGCTGCCTACGGTTGGCCCGGCCGACCGTGCGTGCTCACATGCGCCCCGTGCCGCGGGTACGCGTCGTCTGCCAGCGCTGCAACACCGGCCTCGAGCGCGAGGTGCCCGTACGCCCACCCCGCACGTCTCCCGGCATCATTCAGCCGCTGCTCACCCGCTGCCCGAAGTGCCGTGAAGTCGTCATCGTCGACGACCCGAACCTGGGCCACATCGTCAACGGAAAGTGGAAGCTCGAAGAGCGCCTCGGCTCGGGCGGCATGGGCACCGTGTACCGCGCCGAAGACCTGAGCGTCGGCCGGCCCGTCGCCGTGAAGTTCCTGCACACGGCGCTGCAGAAAGACGCCGACTCGGTGCATCGCTTCGAGCAGGAGTCGCGCAACATGGCGCGGGTCGATCACCCGAACCTCGTGCACCTCTACGCCGTCGAGCGCGACGGCACCGTGCCCTGCATCGTCATGAAGTACGTCGAGGGCCGTCGCCTCACCACGCTCTTCCGTGAGAAGCGGCGCATGGCGTTGACCGAGGTGCTCCCGCTCGTCGTGCAGATCGGCAGCGCGCTCTCGGCCCTTCACGCGAAGGGGCTCATTCACCGCGATCTCAAGCCCGGCAACGTCATGGTGGCTCCCGACGGCTTCGCCACGCTGCTCGACTTCGGCCTCATGCGCGCGATGAACACGAGCATGACCCGGCCCGGCACCATTCTCGGCACGCCGCACTACATGTCGCCCGAGCAGGCCTCGGGCTCGACCAACCTCGACGGCCGCAGCGACCTCTACTCGCTCGCCGTGCTCACCACCGAGCTGCTCGCCGGCCAGCTGCCCTTCGCCATCGAGCCGACGGGCGACATGCTGGCCTCGCGCGTCACCGAAGACCCTCGCCCGCCGCACCTGCTCCACTCGCAGATCACGCGCCCGGTCTCCGACGTGCTGCTCAAGGCGATGAGCCGCAGACCCGATCAGCGCTACGCCGACGTCGACGCCTTCCTCGACGCGCTCATCGACGCCGCGAGCGTGGGCCCCGTCGGCCTGCCGCGCCGCAAACCGGCCGAGCTCAAGCTCGTCAGCGGCAAGTCGCCCGCCTGGCCGCCCGTGGCGCCGGTGCTCTCGAACGCGCAGCTCGAAGATCTCGGGCTCTCGATGCAGGAGCTCTCGCAGGTGCCCGACGCCGACGTGGTGTCGATCACCGACCCCGAAGGGCGGCCGCAGCAGCCCGAAGACGTGACGCAGGCGACGCCCATGGCCGACCTCGGCGCAGCGCTCGAGGAGATCTCCTCTCCGCGCGCGACCGCCAACCTCGACACGCCGCCAAACCGCGAACGTGATCGCACCGTGCCCATCTCGACCGCCGCCTTGCAGACGACGGCGCCGGCGCTGAAGCGGGTCGTCACCTTCAAGGACAACACCGACCCCACGGCGAACTCCCTCTCTGACGAGCGCACGGTGCTCGCCCCGAAGCGGCCGGCCGCGAAGCCATCACCAGCAGAGAAGCGGTCAATGGGCTTCTGGGCGGCGTTGCTCGGAGCCGCGCTGACACTTGGCGCACTGGTGGCGTGGCTGGTGACGAGATAGCGGTCGGTCGTGGAAAGGTCGCACCGCATGGCCGAGAAGGGCACCGTCAACGCAGCCGTCAAAGCCAACCTCGAGAAGGTGCTCGCCGAGGAGCAGCTCGGCGCGGCCATGCGCATGGCGCAGATTCGGCTCGTGCTCTCGGGTGTCGCGTGTCTCGTCGTGCTCGCCCCCGTGAAGGCTGACGGCTCCGACCTGCGCCCGACGTTCTACGGCACCTTCTTCTTCGCCGCGGTGGCGACCATCGTCTACCTGGTGACCCGCTTCGTCCCCTCGCTGGGCAAGTGGGGCACCCTCGCGGTCGCGTTCGTCGATCTGCCCGCGATCAGCGTCATTCAGGCGTTGCAGGCCGACAAGCTGCCCCAACCGTGGATGGGGATTCCCACCGCGGTCGCGATTCCCTGCGGGCTGGTGGCGCTGTCGACGCTCTCGCTGTCGCGCACCGTCATCGGCATCACCTCGGTGATGGCCACGCTGAGCATCTTGCGTCGGCTGTTGACGCTCGACATGGCCGGCCCGCCCATCGTGCTGACGCTGATGATCCCTCCTGCCATCGGCGTCGTCGGCGCGACGATGGTGAGCCGGGTTCGCTCCCTCGTGCACGCCGCGCGAAAGAAAGACCTCGTCGGCAAGTACATTCTCGGAGAGCGCCTCGGCGCGGGGGGCATGGCCGAGGTCTTCCTCGCGACCTACAGCCCCGAGGGCGGCTTCGAGCGCAAGGTGGCGGTGAAGCGCATTCTGCCGAGCTACGCCGAGCGCCCCGAGTCGATCGCCCTCTTCCGCCGTGAAGCCGAGCTGGGCGCGGGGCTGGCGCACCCGAACGTGGTGCAGGTGCTCGACTTCGGCGCCGATGGCGACACCTGGTTCATCGCGATGGAGTTCGTCGACGGGCTTCCGCTCAGCCGGCTGCTCACGCACGCCCGCCGCGGCGCGACGCCCATTCCGCTCGCGGCCTGCGTCTACGTCATCGATCAGCTCGCGCAGGCGCTCGATTACATTCACACGCGCACCTCGGCGACGGGCGCTCCGCTGCAGCTGGTGCACCGCGACGTGAACCCGCCCAACGTGCTCGTCTCGCGCATCGGAGAGGTGAAGCTGAACGACTTCGGCGTGGCGCGCGCGGCCGGCAAGGAGCAGCTCACCGAGGCGGGCATGCTGCGCGGCAAGGTGGGCTACGCGGCGCCCGAGCAGCTGCTCGGCCAACCCTATGACACCCGCGCCGATCTCTGGGCGCTGGGCATCTCGGCGTTCGAGCTGCTCGTGCTGCAGAAGCCCTTCACCGGCCCCGACGACGTGGCGCTCTACCGCGCCTGTCTCGAGGCGCCGATTCCTTCGCCGAAGGGGCTGCGCAGCGACCTTCCCGAGGGGCTCGAAGAGGTCGTGCTGGGGCTGCTGGTGCGCGACCCCGCGGCCCGGTTTCAGTCGGCCGAGCACGTGCTCAAACGCCTCGACGTGCTCGATGCGTCGTTGACCGATCGCGTGCTGGGGCGAAAGCAGCTCGCGACGTGGGTGGCCGACGCGCGCAAGACGCTCAGCGACGAGGCGGCGTTCTTCCCCACGCCGTCGGCGAAGCAAGACGCTGCCGTGGCGACGCAGACGCAAGACATCAAGACGTTCTCGTCGACGGCCAACACGCTGCCGGCCATCGCGCCGCAGCGGGACGACAAGGCCACCCCGAACAAGTGACTCCGTCGCGCTTCGACGCTACGTAGGCCGCCCGCGACGTGAGGCAGCAGGGCCGACCTCACGATGGAAAGGCCGATGTTCGTGCGCTCGATTCCGGTTCTGGTGCTGGTCACCCTGCTGCTCGCCGGGTGTCCGAAAGAGGAGCCGCCGTGCAACGCGACGACGTGCCCCGACGGCTGCTGCACGTCGGCCGGAGTCTGCCAGCCCGGCAACGACAAGGCGGCGTGTGGAACGGGCGGTCTCTTCTGTCGCGAGTGTGACCCGACCGACACCTGCGCCGACAAGCGCTGCGATCTCGTTCGCCCCGACGCGGGCACCTGCCCCGCGAACTTCCACAAGTGTGGAGAGACCTGCGCGTCGAACGACGACGTCGCCAGCTGTGGCTCGCGCTGCACGCCGTGTACGGCCCCGACGGGCACCCCGACCTGCAACGCGGGCGTGTGTGGTGTCGCCTGTCGCGCCGGCTTTCACGCGTGCGGCACGGTCTGCGCCGACGACACCGCGGTGAACTCGTGCGGCAACCGTTGTGGGCCGTGCTCCTTCCCCGAGAACTCGCGCCCGGCCTGCATCAACGCCGCGTGCAACTTCGAGTGCAACAACGGCTACCACCGCTGCGGAGACACCTGCCAACCCGACGACGCGGTCGGCTCGTGTGGCACGCGCTGCATGGCGTGCGCGGCGCCCGCGAACGGAACCCCCGTCTGCACCTCGACGCAGGCCTGCGACTTCGTCTGCAACACCGGCTTTCACCGCTGCGGCATGCAGTGCGTCTCTGACACCTCGCCTGCGACGTGTGGCGCCTCGTGCACGCCCTGCCCCGGCATGGCCAACGGCGCCGCGGCCTGCACAGCGGGCCAGTGCGACTTCACGTGCAACGCGAACTTCAACAAGTGCAACGGCAGCTGCGTGCCCGACACCTCGGTGACGGCATGCGGCAGCGCGTGCACCACGTGCGCTCCGCCCGATGGTGGAACGGCCGTGTGCGCGAGCAACAGCTGCAGCTACACCTGCGCGAACGGCTTCAACCCGTGCAACGGAGAATGTGCCCGGGCGACCGACGTGCTCGCGTGCGGCGCTTCGTGCACCCGCTGTGCGCAAGGCGTGCCGGGTTCGGTTCCCACCTGTGATGGCACGGCGTGCAGCACGGCCTGCTCGGTCGGCAACACGCGCTGCGGAATGAACTGTGTCGGAGAAGGCGTCGCCTCGGCGTGCGGCTCGTCGTGCACCGCGTGTGCGGCCGGCGGAGCGCTCGAGCGGGCGACGTGCACCGGCACCACCTGCGCGACCGCGTGCATCGACACCTGCAGCGCCGCCTGCGCCGACAAGCAGCGCGACCCGTCGAACTGCGGCGCATGTGGAAACGCCTGCGCCGGCGGCGCGTGCGTCGAGGGGCAATGCCGCACCGCGTGCACCAACGGCGTCTTCTTCGCAGGCATCGCCGAATCGCTGCCGCACGCGTTCATCTCGGGGCTCGACTCGCGCTTCTGGGCCGTCGACGTGACGGGCGATGCGCGGCTCGACGTGTTGGCGACGGCGGGCACGGGCCGCTTCACCTTCCAGAACCAGGGCAACGCCCGGTTCACGCCTCCCACCATCGCCGATGCGGGCACGACGTTGCTGCCGCTCGGAACCGCAGACTTCACGCTCGATGGCCGAACCGATCTGATCGCCGGCGACCAGCGCGCATTGTGGGTCGTGCAGCAGACGCCGAGCGGTTTCCAGACGCCGGTGATTCTCTTCACCAACGGGCAGAACGGCATCGCGCTCGCGGCCGACTTCACGGGTGATGGGCGCGCCGACCTCGTGCGCGTGCCACAGATTGGAAACCTGAACGCCGACCTCTGGGTGAACCAGTCAGCCGACGGTGGAGCCCCGTTCACGCAGACGCGCAACGCGGCGCCGAACCTGCAACTCGCCGATCTCGCGCGGGCCGCCGATTTCACCAACGACTCGCGGGCCGATGTCGTCACCGCACAGGCCGGTCAGCTGCGCGTCTTCGTGACGAGTGGTGCGAACGCGTTCACGCAGGTCACTCCCGCGCCGGCCGTGCAGAACGGCGTCATCGGGCTCGCGGCGGCTGAGCTCACGCGCGACGCGAACCGTGACGTCGCCACCATCACCTCGGCGGCAGTGTTCGTGTGGGCGGGCGATGGAACGGGAGCGCTCGCTGCGCCGGTGCTCGCAGCCAACGCCGGCTCGACGCTCGCGGCCATCGAAGCAGGCGACCTCGACGGAGACGGCTTCACCGATCTCGCGCTGGGCACCGGCCGCGGCCTCGAGGTGTTGTGGTCGACGGGCGCGGGCACGTTCTCGACGCCCGAGGTGTTCGAGGTCGATGGCTTCACGCCGGCGTCTCCTGCGTCGCAGCTGCAGCTCGTGGACCTGACGGGCGACGGACGGCTCGACGCGGTGCTCTCGAACACGCTCGTCAAGCCGGTGCTCGTGCGCAACACGGCCTCGGGGCGCGGCTTCGAGCGCACCGTGAAGACGACGGTGCCGGGTGGCGTGGAGTTCGCGCTCGCCGGCCGCATCGATGGAGACAGCCGCGACGACCTGCTGGTCAGCCGGCGCGCGTCGGTCATCAGCATGTTGCCGGTGATGACGCAGAGCCGCGTGCTGCGCGCGAACGGCAGCGGTGGGTTCACGGTGGCTGCAGAAGACGCGCTCACGAAGCCCGAGGTGCTGGCCGACTTCGACACCGACTCGAACGTCGATGTGCTGCGCCTCGACTGCCCTGCGCCGCTGCTGCCCGATGGTGGGTACAACCCGGCGCCGGTGCCGTGCTTCGCGCGCATCGAGTTCGGCGCCTCCTTCCGCTTCGGAGCGACCGGTGTCTCGCTCACCCTCGATGAGCTGGCCACCGAGGTGCAGCTGCGCGTTGCGGACTTCGACGCCGATGGAAAGCCCGACGTGGTCGCGCGCACCCGGGCCGGCTTCCTGCTCTTCCACAACCTGGGCACGCGGCAGTTCGCGCCCGCCGTGGTGACGCCGTTTCTTCCCGCTGTCGTCGAGCTGGCCGTCACCGACGTCGACCGTGACGGCAGGCCCGACCTCGTGGTGCTCGCGAACGCGAACGTGCCGCGGTCGGTCTACGTGCTGCACTCCCGGGGAACGAGCTTCGCGCTGGCGCCCCGCATCGGAAACTTCGACTTCGACACGGGGCTCGCGGCCGGCTTCGTCACCAACGACGCCTTCCCCGATCTCGCAGGCAGCACCGGCGTGTTGATGACCGGCAACGGCGCGGGCGTGTTCACCCGTGGCACTGATTGGAGACCGGCGCCCGTCACCACGAACGCCTCGTTCATCGTCGATCTCGATGGTGATGGGCGCGGCGAGGTCGTGAGCCGCCAGTTCACCTCGACGGTGCTCGCGAACCCCGACGTGCTGACGCGCGGCTTCACGGGCCGGGTCGAGCGCTTCGCCGATGTCACCGGTGACGGAATTCCCGACTGGGTGCAGCTCACGCCCACCGACGTCGTGGTGGGCGTCGGCCGCTGCCGCTGATCAACCGAACAGCCCCAGACCGGTGCGCATGATCACCTGAGGGCCGCCGCCCTGGGTGGCCTGCTGCTTTGCCCAGCCCTGCAGTCCACGATCGAACTCGGCGATCATGCCAGTGGGCGGCTCGGGGAAGTCAGACCACTCGATGGTGTCAGGAACCTCGAGCGGCGCGCCGCCCCGGAACTGCACCATCGCGTTCATGCGGCCGTTCGAGGCAACGATCTTGCCCTTGCGGGTGCTCACGACCTGCAACGGCACCTCGAGCTTCTCGCCGACGAAGTCGAGGAACGGCTGCCGCTGCACGATCGTCGACAGCACGGCGGCGGCCGGGCCCTTGATGGCGCACGTCGTCTGCTCACTTGAGCCGAATGCGGCGAACTTCGGGAGCGGCAGCTTCCGCTTCAGGCACGCGATCGCCAGCATCATCCCGGTCAGGGCGAGGGCCTGGCTTGGGTTCGCGAGGGGGCCGTCGAACTTCAGGAAGACCTGATCGGCGGCGGGCGGCACCGGCTCGGCCTTCGGCGGTACGTACCTCGAGAGCCACTTCGCCAACGCACGCTCGGTCGTCTTCTCGGTCAGCTCGAGGAACGACACCGTCGTCAGTGGGTCACCGCGCTCGATGGAGAGCAGCTCGTAGAAATCGGCCTTCAGCTCCTTGCCGATGAGGCCGTAGCCCCTTTTCGCGCGCTCGGCCGCATAGAGGGCCGCGTTGTCCTGCGGCGTTGCGAGCGGGTACAAACCCTTCGTTTCGACCTTCACCGGGTAGTCGAACGCCCAGTGGGAGCGCCAACGCAGCTTGCCCTTCGCGTCGACGGCGATGGCGAGCTGCGTGTTGCTGTAGCCACCCTCGGCGAAGCCCCCCCAGAGCGGGCGCTTGAGGGCCTTCGCGAAATCACCGAGCACCCGCTTGTCGGCGAAGTGGCTGACGTCGGCCGAGCCCGAGTCACCGACGCGCGACTCGATGGCCATCGCGAGCGCCCGGCCCCCGTCGAGCTGCACGAGGTACGTGACACTCGGGCTGGAGTTCTCGCGAATCCACTCGCCGAGCTCGAGCACGAGCTGCGCAGTGGGCTTCTTGAAGACCAGCAGACCAGAAGTGAGGTGGGGCATACGCCCGACCCTACCGTCAGCGGGGTTTGAGCCACTCCTGAATCGGCTTGTACTCGCGCTTCGAGGTGGCCTGCGCTTCGAGGGCGCCGACGATCATGCGCGCGGCCTCGAGCGTCGTGAAGTGCGCCACGCCCTTGAGCAACGACTCGCGACGAATCGAGAAGGAGTCGGCGATCTCCTTCTTCCCCGCCGTGGTGTTGAACACGAGCGTCACTTCACCCGCGTGCACGCGATCGACGATGTGCGGGCTGCCCTCGAGCACCTTGTTCACCTTGGTGGTCGTGATGCCCTTCTTCTGCAGGTAGTCGTGCGTGCCGCCGGTGGCGAGCAGCCCGAAGCCCAGCGCCTCGAGACGCCGCGCGAGATCGACCAGGCCCGGCTTGTCGTCGTCCTTCACCGAGACGAAGGCCTTGCCGCCGGTGGGTAGCTTGGTGCCCGCCGCGAGCTGTGACTTGGCGAACGCCGCGTCGATGCGGGAGTCGATGCCCATCACCTCGCCCGTCGACTTCATCTCGGGCCCGAGAATGACGTCGGTGTTCGAGAAACGCGCGAAGGGGAACACGCTCTCTTTCACGGCGATGTGGCGCACCTCGGGGTCGCGCGTGAGCCCGAGCGACTTCAGCGAGCGGCCCACCATGCAGAGCGAGGCGATGCGCGCGAGGGGAACGCCGGTCGCCTTCGAGATGAACGGCACCGTGCGTGATGCGCGCGGGTTCACCTCGAGCACGTAGATGGCCTTGCCCTGAACGGCGAACTGCACGTTCATGAGGCCGACGACCTTGAGCTCCTTCGCGAGCGCGATGCTGATGTCCTTCAGGCGCTCGACGACGTCGGGGCCCAGCGAGTGCGGCGGCATGATGCAGGCCGCGTCGCCCGAGTGAACGCCGGCTTCTTCGACGTGCTCGAGAATGCCGCCGACGATGCAGGCGCCGGTGTTGTCGCAGACGAGATCGAGATCGACCTCGGTGGCGTTGCGCAGGAAGCGGTCGATGAGCACCGGGTGCTCAGGCGACGCGAGCACGGCCTCGCGCATGTAGCGCTCGAGGTCGGAGCGATCGTGCACCACCTCCATCGCGCGCCCACCGAGCACGTACGAGGGCCGCACCATCACGGGGTAGCCGATCACCTCGGCCACGCGGAACGCTTCGTCAGGCGACCGCGCCACACCGTTCTCGGGCTGCTTGATGCGCAGCTTCTCGACGAGCTTCGCGAAGCGCTCACGGTCTTCGGCGATGTCGATGGCCTCGGGCGTGGTGCCGAGAATGGGAACGCCCGCAGCCTCGAGCGGCTTCGAGAGCTTCAGCGGCGTCTGGCCACCGAACTGAACGATCACGCCGAGCGGCTTCTCGCGGTGAATGATCTCGAGCACGTCCTCCATGGTGAGGGGCTCGAAGTAGAGGCGGTCAGAGGTGTCGTAGTCGGTCGACACCGTCTCGGGGTTGCAGTTGACCATGATGGTCTCGTACCCGGCCTCGCGCAGCGCGAAGGCTGCGTGCACGCACGCGTAGTCGAACTCGATGCCCTGCCCGATGCGAATGGGCCCCGAGCCGAGAATGACGACCTTCTCGCGCTTGGTCGGCGGCGCTTCGTCTTCTTCTTCGTACGTCGAGTACAGGTACGGCGTGTACGCCTCGAACTCGGCGGCGCAGGTGTCGACGCGTTTGTAGACGGGGCGCAAGTTGCGCTTCCACCGCTCCTCGCGCACGACGGGCTCTTTCACGCCGAAGGCCATCGCCAGCTGCGCGTCGGAGAAGCCGTGCGACTTGGCGAGCTTCAGCTCTTCGGTCGTGACGTTCGCGAGCGAGCCCTTCGCGGCCAGCTCGTTGAACTCGATCACCAGCGCCGACAGGTGCCGCAGGAACCACGGGTCGATGTTGGTGAGCTCGAAGATGCGCTCGACGGTCCACCCGCGCTGGAGCGCTTCGAACAACGCCCACGGGCGATCGGGCGTCGGCACCTTGAGCAGCTCCACCAACTCCGCTTCGGGGCGCTTGTTCGCGTCGGCCTTCGAGGGAATCGCGAGGCGGCTCTGCTCGAGCGAGCGCACGGCCTTGAAGAACGACTCGCGGAAGGTGCGGCCGATGGCCATCACTTCACCGACCGAGCGCATCATCGTGCCGAGCACCTTCGAGGCGCCCTGGAACTTCTCGAAGTTGAACTTGGGGATCTTGGTGACGACGTAGTCGATGGCCGGCTCGAACGACGCGGGCGTGTCGCGCGTGATGTCGTTCTTGAGCTCGTCGAGCGAGTAGCCGATGGCCAGCTTCGCGGCGATCTTCGCGATGGGGTAGCCGGTGGCCTTCGAGGCGAGCGCCGACGAGCGCGACACGCGCGGGTTCATCTCGATGACGACCATGCGGCCGGTCTTCGGGTCGATGCCGAACTGCACGTTGGAGCCGCCGGTGTCGACGCCGATCTCGCGCATGATGCCGATCGCGGCATCACGCATGCGCTGGTACTCCTTGTCGGTGAGCGTCTGCGCCGGAGCGATGGTGATGCTGTCGCCCGTGTGCACGCCCATCGGGTCGAAGTTCTCGATGCTGCAGATGATGACGACGTTGTCCTTCTGGTCGCGCACCACCTCGAGCTCGTATTCCTTCCACCCGAGCACCGACTGGTCGATCTGCACCTGCTTCACGGGGCTCGCCGCGAGGCCCGACTGGATGATCGTCTCGAACTGCTTCTCGTCGTACGCGATGCCGCCGCCGGTGCCGCCGAGCGTGAAGGCCGGGCGAATGATAGCGGGGTAGCCGGTCTCTTTCACGATGGCCCAGGCTTCATCCATCGTGTGCGCGATGCCGGCCTTGGGGACCTCGAGGCCGATGCGCTCCATGGCGTCTTTGAAGAGCTGGCGATCTTCGGCCTTGTTGATGCTGCCGAGCTGCGCGCCGATGAGGCGCACGCCGTACTTCTCGAGCACGCCCGCTTCGGCCAGGGCCTTGGCGAGGTTGAGCGCGGTCTGACCGCCCATGGTGGGCAGCAGGGAGTCCGGGCGCTCCTGCTCGATGATGCGCGTCGCGGCCTCGACGGTGATGGGCTCGACGTAGGTCCGGTGCGCGAACTCCGGGTCCGTCATGATGGTGGCGGGGTTCGAGTTGAGGAGGACGACCTCGATGCCCTCTTCCTTGAGCGCCTTCACGGCCTGGGTGCCCGAGTAGTCGAACTCGCAGGCCTGGCCGATGACGATGGGACCCGAACCGATGAGCAACACCTTCTTGATGTCAGGGCGACGCGGCATGGGGGTCGCCTAGCTGAAGTTGGTGGAGATCGGGAGCGGCAGTTTTCGGTCACGAGCCTGCTACACGAGGTGCGCATGCCAGGGTCGCGCATTCACTTCGTCGGTCCCGTCGTGTGTCGCAGCCCGGGCCTGCCTTTCGACCGGGTGACACGATTGGCTGCGCACCCGGTCGACGCTGAAGCGCTGCCTGCGCGGCTCGAGGCCGATCGCCAGCACCTCTGGGCGCAGCTCGATGATCCGCTCGTCGTCGATGCGTTCGCTTCGATGAACCCGCAGACGCTGGGCAACCTGCTCGCGACGCGCACGGGCGATCGCCACCTCGGCAAACGCACCGCTGACGTGAAGCGCGACGAACGAACGCTCTTCAAGTTCCTCACGCGCTTCGCCAGCCGCAATGACACCACGGGCTCGGCCGGCTCCACCGTCTGGGGCGAGTGGACGGAGGCTCCGGGAACGGCCGTGTTGACGCCGGGCCCGAACCGTCACGCCAGGCGCGTCGTGCTCACCTCGCCGCGTCGAGGCGCGTGGTTGTGGCGCCGGTGCCTGCCGAAGCTGGACCCGCTCCCGGGGCGCCTGTCACTCGCGGGCAAGCTGCAGCTCGCGCCGAATGGCGTGTGGAACACCGAGACCGCGACGCTGTGGCCACTGAACGCCGAGCAGCTCGAGCTCGTTCAGCGCGCCCTCGGTGCCGACGCATCGACGCTCCCACGTGAACGTGTGCTGGAGCTGCTCGACGCCGGCATCCTCTCCCTCGAGGTCCGTGACGGCGCTGATCCACTCGACGCCCTCGCGCACCGCTCGAACGACGCCAACGTCTCCACGCTCGCCGCATTGAAGCGAACCCTCGAGACCTCCGCCGGCCTCGACGCTGCACGCGTGGTGATGCAAGCCGAGACGACCCTTCGCCAGCTCGCTCCGTACGAGCCGCTCGATCTCGGCCACGCCCTCGAGCTCGTCGTCAGCGAGCTGCTCGAGCAGGCGCCGACCTTCGTTCGGGTCGTTCGTTCGCGCCGCTTCAGCGCCGGTGATGCGTGCTTCATCGACGCCTTCGGCCAGGACGACGCGCAGGCCCCGCAGGAGATCGTCGATCTCGTCAACGCGATGACCGGCTCCGTCGCAGTGGCAGAGCTCGGCCTCGACCCCGCCCACGTGCACGCGCTCGTCGACGCCGGGGTGTTGCTCTTCGAAGGTGAGCCGTCACTCCGCGCGCCCCGTCTCGAGGGCCGCTACACCGCGCAGGTCACGGCGCTCTCGAAAGCCGTCCTGCCGCAACCACACCGCGAGCGCATCGAGTGGCTGCGCGACGCCTGGCCACTCCAGGGCGCGCACGGTTCGACGGCCGTGGCCATGGGTCGGCTCACGACGGCCCTCGCCGGCAACGTGCGAACGATGAAGACCGACCGTACGCTCTTCATCGAAGACACCTCACGCGACGCGCGCTTCACCCTCGGCACGACGCTCTCGCAGCGGCTGAGTCAGGCGCTCGAGCCCTGGTTCCGGCTCACCGGGTACCTCGCGTGGCTCGATGAACGCCGTGAGCAGGCGCTGCTCCGCTCGGTGCTCCCGCTCGGAGAAGCCGCGCCGCTGCCCCGCTTCCTCGCCCTGCTCTCGTCGGCTCGGGAGACGCTGCGCCGCGAGAAACTGGCAGAGCGCGCGCTCGGGCTCGAGCCGGCACACGACGACCTCTCCCCACTCCGCTTCACGGTGCGCGACGACGGCCGAGCCGAGCTGTCACTCGACGATCTTCCGCCCGAGTACCTCGCGTGGGAGCGCCGCGTGCGGCTCATCACCGAGCTCGACCTCATGCTCGCGGGCGACGGAGCCGACGGCCGGTGGGTGGTGAACGAAGCGCACGCGCTCTCGGCCGAAGGGTTGCCGCTGGTGACGTTGTTTCCCCACGCGCAGCCTGACGCGGTCGTCGACGCGATGATCGGCCGTGGGCTGGCGCAGCAACTGTTCGGCCACGGCGTGGTGATTCAAGACGCGGCGACGCACAGCAAACAGAGCGAGGCGATTCTGCGCGCCCTCGGTGACGCACGCATCGCCGTCACTGGAGAGCGTGGCCCGTGGTTTCCGCAGTGGATGACGCCCGTGGCAGCGGCGACGGTGCTGGTGACCAACACCGAGCGCGGGCTCGAGGTCTCGGTCGACGGAGCGCCCTGCCCCTTCGCGAGCGCTGCGTTCTGCAGCGGCGACTTCCGCATCGTCGGCTACGTGCCAGACGAGCTCGGCGAGCTGGCGTCGATGGCGCTGGGTTCGAGTGAAGGCCCGCTCGGCTCGACGTGGCGTCCCGACGTCTGCATGGGCAACCTCACCATCGCGAGAGCGAGCCTCGTGGTCGACGTCGAGCTGCTGAGCGGGCTGGTGCGCGCGAAGGGTGAGTTCGCGCTCCTCTCCGAAGGCCGGCGACTCGCGCGCGAGTTCGGGCTTCCCGATCACGTCTTCCTCAAGCTGCGGGGCAAGCCGTTTCTCGTCGACTGGACGAGCGTGTTCAGCCTCGAGGTGCTCGTCGCCGAACTCCGTGGAGCGACCGGTACGGTGTCGATCAGCCGCATGGACCCGGCTCCGGCCGAGCTGTGGATGAAGCTGCCCGACGGTCGATACACGAGCGAACTTCGCTTCATCACCGTGAGCGATGGCGCCGACTGTCGACTGGCTCGCTGAGCCTCACGCGGCCGGGGGCCAGCGCTGCGCGCGAATGGCGACCAGCAGCCCGCGAAGTTCTCCCTCGAGCGCTCTGTCTTCGAGCACCGGCTCGATGCCGACGACGTTCGCGAACTCGACCACGGCCTTCGGCAGCGCGACGCCAGACCTTGACCTCAGGAAGACCGCCTGCCGCGTCGCCACGAGGTGCGCTGCGGCGACCTGCTCGGTCAACTCGAGCACCCGCATCGCATCACGCGCGGCGATGGTTCCCAGGCTCACCTTGTCCTGGTTGTGGCACTCGGTGCTTCGCGAGAACACCGACGCCGGCATCGTCAGCTTGAGCGCCTCGGCCGTCCACGCAGACGCGCCGATCTGCAGCGCCTTGAGCCCATGGTTGATGGCCGCACGAGGGCCCGTCGCTCCAGACAGGTTCGAAGGGAGCCCCTGGTTGAACCGCGGGTCGACCAGCAGCGCGAGCTGGCGATCCATCAGGTCGGCGAGGTTCGCGATGACGTTCTTGAGCGTGTCCATCGCGAGCGCGACGTGGCCTCCGTAGAAGTGACCGCCGTGCATCACCGTGCCCGTGTCGGGGTCGATGAGCGGGTTGTCGTTCGCGCTGTTGAGCTCGTTCTCGAGCAGCGTTCGCAGCCACGGCAGCGTGTCTTCCACCACGCCGATGACGTGCGGCGCGCAACGAATCGAGTAGCGGTCCTGCAGCCGCGAGACGTTCGGTGGGCTCTCGGAGAGATCATCACGAACCCACTGAGCCGCGCGCTGCTGGCCTGCGTGCGGCTTGGCCCGGAAGAGCGCCTCGCCGAAGTGCTCCGGGTTTCCACCGAGCGCGGCTGACGCCATCGCCGTCAGCTTCGCCGCCAACCTCGACAGGTACGCCGCGCGCTCGAAGGCGAGGCACGCGACGCCCGTCATCACCGCCGTGCCGTTCATCAACGCCAGCCCCTCTTTGGGAGCGAGCTGCAACGCCGACAGGCCTCGCGCTTCGAACGCTGACCGCGTCGAGACGATGGCTCCATCGAGCATCACCTCACGCTCACCACGCAGCACCGCGGCCACGTAGGACAAGGGCGTCAAATCTCCGCTCGCGCCGACCGAGCCTTCCTGCGGAATCACCGGCAACACGTCGTCGACCAGCAACCGCGTGAGCGCCTCGAGCAAACCTTCCGAGACGCCCGAGAATCCCTGCACCAACGACTGCAGTCGCGCCGCCAGGATCGCGCGCGTCTCTTCGGCGCCGAACGGCGGACCCAACCCGACACCGTGGTACGTGGACAGGCGCTCGGGCAGTTCGTGGACCAGCTCACGTGGCACGGACACTCCGACCGATTCTCCGTAGCCAGTCGTGACGCCGTAGATCACTCCATCGTCAGCGAGCGCTCGAGCGACGAAGGCTGCTCCCTGCCGAATGCGCTGCCGGAACGCCGGATCATCGGAGAGCGATGCAGACGAGCGGCGATGCGCGAGCGCGCAGACGTCTTCAATCGAGAGTCGGTGTCCATCGAAGGTGATGACTCGCATGCGGGGTGCGCGCTGGGTAACGGCAAGCCAGGGCGTGGTCATTCGTTTCTGGTCCTGCTCGCGCCCTCGCAGCGCGGTCCGCCAAAGGGTGTCACGAAGGCGCCACGGAGCCTGAACGCGGAAGGCAGTCGGTAGGGTCGGCCTTCCATGTCCCTCCGTCCGCTCGCTCAAGCTGTCGCGCTCGTTCTCGTCTTCTTCGTCGTCGGCTGTGGAGGCGTGTCGGCCACTGACGACGGAGGAACCGCTGGTGGAAGTGCCGGTGGTCGCTCCACGGGTGGTGGAAACGTCGCAGGTGGAAACGTCGCAGGTGGAAACGTCGCGGGTGGAAACGCCGCAGGCGGAAACGTCGCAGGTGGGAGCGCCGCAGGTGGAAACGCCGCAGGTGGAAACGCCGCAGGTGGTGACGCAGCGGGCGGTGATGCGGGCGGAGGAAATGCCGGCGGAGGAAACAGTGCGGGCGGCGACTCGGCCGGAGGCAACGCAGCCGGTGGCAACGCAGCCGGAGGCAACGCAGCCGGAGGCAACGCAGCCGGTGGCAACGTCGGTGGCGGCAACTCCGCTGGTGGCAACGTCGGCGGCGGCAACTCCGCTGGTGGCAACGTCGGTGGCGGCAACTCCGCTGGTGGCAACGTCGGTGGCGGGAACTCCGCGGGAGGAAACTCGGCCGGCGGCAACGCAGCCGGTGGCAACGTCGGTGGCGGCAACTCCGCGGGCGGAAGCTCGGCCGGCGGCAACTCCGCGGGGGGAAACTCGGCCGGCGGAAACTCCGCGGGCGGCAGCGTCGGCGGCAGCGTCGGCGGCGGCTCCGCGGGTGGCACGTCGTGCACGCCCACGCCCGAGATCTGCGACGGCCTCGACAACAACTGCAACGGCACCATCGACGAAGGCGTGACGATTCTCTGCAGCGCCGACCCCGACGGCGATCGCTACGCCACCTCCACCGCCACCGTTCCGCTCTGCCCTGACAGCCTGCGGCCCGTCTTCGGCTCGTGCCCGGCTGGCTACACGTCTCCAGCGACCTCGCTCGGCATCGACTGCGCGCCGAACAACGCGCTCGCGTTTCAACAGCTCGCCGCGCGAACCGACGCAGACAACGACAGCCGCTGTGTGGGTGCCACGTTCCAGGCCTGCGTCGGGCTCACGCTCGGCACCGGCCAACGCGCTCCCGCGACCTGCACCGGCGCCGACGACTGCAACGACAGCAACCCGCAGCTCTACCAGCTGCTCTCGACCCGCGCCGACGCCGACGGAGACTCCTTCTGCGCAGGCACCGCGATGAACGAGTGCTCGGGTGCCGCCGTCGCCACCGGCCGCCGCCTCGCCAGTGCCTGCGTCGGAGACGACTGCAACGACACCAACGCCAGCGTCTTCACGGTCTCGACCTTCATCGTCGACGCCGACGGCGACCTTCGCTGCAGCAGCGCCGCGCCCGTCATGCTGTGCGCCGGCAACAGCGCTCCGCCGGGCCTCGCCTTCCCCTTCAACTGCATCACGCAGAACGACTGCAACGACACCGACCCCGCGCGCTACCAGCTGCTCTCGGTGCGCCCAGACGCCGACAACGATGGCTACTGCTTCGGGCCTGTCACCAGCCAGTGCAGCGGCGCGACTCCGCCCTCGGGCTTCCGGGCGCCGGCCACCTGCAACCCGGCCGACGACTGCCGCGACACGAACGCGCTCGCCACCACGCAGTGCGTGATCTCCGACGGCTATCGCACGAGCACTGCCACGAAGGCATGCTTCGGCGTGCCTGCGACCGAGACCTTCACCGTCAGCTCCACGCAGATCTGCCCGCTCGGCTTCACGCTCGGCACCTTGTCCATCGTTCGAACGGCCGGCACCGGCAGCTGCACCGCCGTCTCGCAGACCTCGATCACCATGACCTGCAATGGCCTCGACGGCGCGACCTGCCGCATCAGCGGTGCCTGCATCGCGCTCTGACCGCTGACGGCCGCGTGCTAGGGCGCGGCGGGCGTGTCAGCGAAGTTCACCCAGGTGTTCGATGAGCGCGCCTTCACGGGCGAGGGCCGCGTGGCCTTCGTCGGGCGCTGCTTCATGTACTGGCAAGACGGCACCCGCGCGCTCGGCACGGTGATGTGGGGCAACCCGCTCGAGGCCGACATCGAGCAGATGATTCCCTTCTTCGAGCTCGGCGCCGAGCCGCGCTACCGGGGCCACGCCTCGTTCGTCGACGGGCGCCGGCTCGAGACCATCGACGTGCTCGCGTTCAGCAAGCTGCTCGCCTACGTCACGCGCCGCCGCTCCGTCTGGGGCCCCAACATCGGGCGGCAGGCGGTGCTGCACCCCTCGGGCTTCGTCGGCGTCATGGTGGCCGGCGCCCTTCACGTCGCGCGCCCGCCCTACCCGTTCAAGACGTTCGAAGACGACGTCAGGGCCTTCGCGTGGAGCGGCGTGCCCCGGCTCCGCACGGCCTACCGCGCCCAGGTCGAGGCAGTCTGCGCTTTGCCCGAGATCGTGCGCGCCGTTCGAGACGCGCTGCGTGAGGGTGGAAGACTCAAGAGCGCCGAGCTCGCCGAGCGGCTCAACGTCTCGGAGCGCACGCTGCAACGCCGGCTCGAAGCGGCAGGCACCTCACTGCGCGCCGAGCAGGAGCTGCACGTGTCGCGCTCCGTCGAACAGCTGCTCGTCGGCACCAACCTGTCCCTCGACGCCATCGCCGCCATGAGCGGGTTCCACTCGGCTTCGCACCTCGCCCGCCGCTTCAAGCAGACCCACGGGCAGACCCCGGGTGACTGGCGCGCGCGACACCAGCCGCTGACGTCGGGGCGATGAGCGGCGCTACAGTCGGGGCGTGACTCCGCTCGTCTCACTCGCCGCGCTCGAGGTCGCCTGCGACGAGGGCGTGACGAAGCACCTCGAACGCCTCGAGCACGAGGCCGTCGCCCGGCCGCCAGTCGAGCGCTTCGTGCTCGAGCGCGTGAAGGAGGCGCTCTCGATTCACCTGGCGCTGCTGCAGGAGCGCCCTGACGCGCTCTGGCCGGTGCTCTACGCCCACTGCGCCTTCGTCGATTCTCCCCGCGCGCGAACCTTCGGCGTCAGCGCCCCCGGCCCCGAGATGCCGGTGTTCGAGCTGGTGGGCCGATGGCTGTGGGAGCGCCGCGCGCTCGAGCCCGACGCCCCATGGCTGCGCGCGCTCACGCCGACGACGCCATGGGGCGGTGCGTTGGTAGCCGAGCTGCGCCGCTTCGACGCGCCGCGCGTCACCTCGATGAGCGAGACCGAGATCGAGTTCGAGGTGAAAGAGCACACGTACCGCTGGCGCTTCGGCTCGGGCGAACACTGGCCCGTGAAGCGCCCCGCTGCTCCCGGCTTGCCGCGAGGCTTCGCGATGCCGCCGGGTGGTGGGCTCACCTTCGTACGCGACGGCACGGTGGTGTGGCTCATCCCCCCGGGGTGGACGGTGAGCGACTGCAGCACGCAGGCGGAGCGCTTCGTCTGCCAGGGCTCGGACCTCGACGAGACGTTCGGCTTCGTCTTCGACACCCGCAGCGGCGAACAGGTGGCCAGCGTCGAGCTGTCGGTGTCGGTCGCGCCAGCGCTCTCACCCGATGGAGCGCAGCTCGTCTGGCAGAACCGAAACGCCGTGGTGATGGTGCGAACGCTGGCCACCGGGCTCGAGCAGGGCGTCGGCGCCGCTCCCGCCTCGTCACTCGCCGTCAGCCCGTCGGGAGCGCTCGTGGCCACGGTCGAAGAAGGGCTGGTGCGCGTTCGCCGCCTGCGCCCGCTGCCCATCGAGGCGAGGCCCTTCGTCGAGCGCAGCCTCGGGCCCCTCTTCTCGCCCGATGGCAGCGCGCTGCTGCTCGGCCAATACGTTCTCGACGGCCACGACGGCAGCGTGAAGGCGCAACACCAGCACGTGCACCGCGAGTACCTCGAAGGCGGGCCTGCGCCCTACGGCGTGTTCCTCGGCCGTGAGCGGCTGTGCGTGTCGGAGGCGATCACCACCGAGACGCTCGAGCTCGAGACGCGCCACACGACGCGCTTCGCGGGGGTGCACGCCTCGCTCTCGCATCGCGTCGCCTGGTCGGGAGACGGGCGGGTGTTCGCGAAGTGTCTTCGCCAGCGCTCGACCGTGACGCTCCACACACAGCACGGCCAGTCGACGGTCGAAGCGTCGGGCCCGCTCGAGGCCATCGCGCTCGATCAGCTCGGCGCGCAGCTCGCGTTGCTGCACACCGATGGCACGGTGGAGCTGCAGGCGGGCGGCACGCGGCTTCGCCGATTTCCGGGAGCCACCGCCATCGCCTTCATCGCCGACGATCGCGCCATCGCCGTCGGCAGCCGGAGCTCGACCGTCGTCATCGGCCTCGACGGCACCGAGCGCTGGAACGCCGCCGAGCCCTTCGCGCCCGTCGGCGCCCGCCGCGCCCGGGTGGAGTGGCTGTCAGGCCTTCGCCAGCCCTCGCTCGCCGAGTCGCTGTGGCGCACCATCTCGAACGGCTTGCTCGTCGTCACCCGAGGCGGCGGCCGGCCTGCCGTGTTCCCGTCGTTGACCCCGGAGTGGGTGCCTTCTCCCTCGGGCGCGACGCTCGTGAACGGCTCCACGCTGCTGGCATGGGAGCCGACTTAGAAAAAGTCGAGGCAGGTTGCTTCGCCAGAGCCATCCGGCCTACGCCGTTGCACCGCAATGAGCAGCCCCATCAGCCTCACCGACCCGACCACCGTTCCGACGTACAGCCCCACCGCCTTTCAACGGTTCATCGAGTCGCTGCTCTTCGACGCGCGTGACGCCGTCTTCGTTCGGCTCTGGCTGCGCTCGTTCGTGCTGGTGGGCGCCGTCATCGGCCTGACGTTCTGGAAGTTCTCGTGGTGGGCCGCGCCCTTCGTCTTCGCGTTTCAAGTCGCGTGGATGGCGCCTCCCGTGATTCTCATGCTGCACAACACGATGCACCGGCCCTTCTTCAAGCGCTGGCGCTTCATGAACCGCGTGGTGCCGTACACGTCGAGCGCGCTGTTCGGCATTCCGACCGGGTACATGGAGCACCACGTCGGCATGCACCACCAGGAGAACAACCTGCGCGCCGACCTCTCGTCGACGATGCGCTTCGACCGCGACAACTTCTTCCACTGGCTGCTCTACGTGGCGCGCTTCCTCTTCCTGATTCCCGTCGAGCTGACGTCGTACCTGGTGAAGAAGGGCCGCGCGCCATTCGCGATTCGCGCCATCTCGAGCGACCTCGTGCACCTGCTCTGCATGGCCGCCCTCTGCTTCGTGAACTGGCAGGCGACGGTGGTGTGCTTCGTGGTGCCGTACCTCGCGGTGCGCTTCGCGATGATGGCCGGCAACTGGGGCCAGCACGCCTTCATCGACCCCTCGCGGCCCGGTGACAGCTACGCGAACAGCATCACGTGCATCAACTCGCCCTACAACGCGCGGTGCTTCAACGACGGGTACCACATCGGCCACCACGTGAAGCAGAACCGCCACTGGAGCGAGATGCCCGCCGACTTCCTCGCCAACCTCGAGCGCTACAAGAAAGAGGGCTGCGTCGTGTTCCACGGCGTCGACTTCTTCATGGTCTCGGTGCTGCTGTGGACGAAGCAGTACCAGTTCCTCGCGTCGCGCTTCGTGCGCATGCCCGGTGACGAGCGCACCGACGCCGAGATCGTCGACTTCCTCAAGTCACGCACCCGCGCCATCTCGGACGACGTGCCCGAGGGCGTGGTGATGAATGCCTGACGTCTTCACCTTCGACGGCGCGCGCTTCGACGATCTCGACGGCTTCTGGGACGAGGTCGAGCGCGTGCTGATTCCCGGCAGGGCGTGGGGCCGAAACCTCGACGCGTTCAGCGACGTGCTGAGCGGTGGCTTCGGGCTACCGGCTGGCTTTCAAGTTCGCTGGGTGAACGCGGCGCGCTCGCGGCAACGCCTCGGCTTCGACGCCACGGTGAAGTGGCTCGAGGCGCGGCTGCCCGAGGTGCACCCGTCGAACCGCGCGGAGTTCTCACGCCGCCTCGAGCACGCGCGGAACCAGCGCGGGGAGACGCTGTTCGAGGCGCTGGTCGACATTCTCGAGCACGCGGGTCAAGGCGTGACGCTCGAGCTCGTCGACTGAGCTCACGGAGCTCCGCAGGCCAGCCAGTTCGCGAGGTCGCTCTTCTGCTGCGTCGTGAGCGCGGTGGAGCCACGCGGCGGCATCGACCCCGACGCGACCTCGGCGTCGACCTTGTTCAGGTGCGCCCGCACCAGCGCCGCGCTGGTCAACGACACGCCGTCAGACGCGTTCGTGGCGCCGTGACACGAGGTGCAGTTCGTCGTCATGAAGCTCTGCCCGAACGACTCCCAGGTCAGCGTCGAGGTCGTCGAACAGGTGCCTGAGGTTCCGACACCGCAGGCCGACAGCGCCACGCACGCGAGCACGAGCATTCGTTTCATGCCCTGCTGGTGTTCAGCGCCCGGCGAAACCGATCAACCGCGGGCGGCCTTCAGCGCAGGGCCCATCTCACGCAGCCGGTCAGAGGCCTGCACCACCGTCTCGATGAGCGCCTTCTGCACGTGCAGGCGGTTCTCGGCCTCGTCCCACACCGCGCTCTGCGGACCGTCGATGATGTCGGCCATGACCTCTTCGCCACGGTGCGCGGGCAGGCAGTGGAGGAAGATGGCGTCTTTCTTCGCGAGCTTCATCAGCGCGGCGTCGACCTGGTAGCCCGCGAGGTCGGCGAGGCGCTTCTTCGACTCGGCCTCCTGGCCCATCGAGGTCCACACGTCGGTGATGATGACGTCGGCGTCTTTCGCCGCCTCGCGCGGGTCGCTGACGAGGTGCACGTGACCCGGGGCGAGCTTCACGACG